>NZ_JBQQCO010000007.1:0-134613 GCF_052246295.1 Piscibacillus sp. B03
GTTAGTGGAGTTCGAGGAGGCTCGCGGATCGCCCGCGGAAAGGGAAGGCCTAACCTGGAAGGTTCCCCTTAAAACACATAGTGAATTATCAGAAAATAACCTTTACCCCAACAAATATTATAGAGCCTCTATAAAAAACCCGTGAAACCTTGTCGATTTCACGGGTCAATACTAATTATTATTCTTCCTTTTCTTCTTCAAAAAATTTACGATATTCCGGTGTGATTTGCGTATAGGTTACATCACCGTATTGATCTGTATCGATTACAAATGAACCGTTACTGTAACGATCACTTTCTCTAAACTCTAGTGGTGTTACTTCTTTAACTTCACCTTTTTCGGTTTCAATCGTAATCGTTGTATCATCTCCAACTAAATAAAATCCTACAATTCGATGAGGGTTGCGCTTAAGTTCTCTTAACATAACTAATCCACGTTTAGCGCGAGTGCTCATCTCAAACTCAGATATGCTCATTCTCTTACATGCCCCTCTTTGTGTGACAACAAATAGTGAAGGGTTGTATAGGTCATCAAACACCTCACCATTTACGATGTATTCCCCACTTTTTAAGGACATAGATTTAACACCAGCCGTTTTTACACCTACAGACTTCAGCTCATCTTCATGGTACCAAAGGCCATAACCTGTATTAGAAGCTAAGAAAATATCCTGATGTCCATTTGTCAAATGAACATTCACCAGCTCATCGTCACCCTTCAGTTTCATTGCTGTAATAGGTTTCGAGTAGCGTTGTACTTTATAAGATTGCAAGTCTGATTTCTTGATCATTCCATGCTTAGAAATCGTTAAAATGTATTGTTGCTCATTAAATTCTCGTATTGGAATTGCTTTTATAATCGCTTCATCTCGTTCTATCGGAATAATATTAGCAATATGCTGCCCCATATCTTTCCACTTAATGTCAGGGAGCTCGTGTACTGGTATAAATAAATACTGGCCTTTATTCGTAAAGACTAATAAGGTATCTGTCGTATTAATCTCCATAACGTGAATGATCTGGTCATTATCCTTCATCTGGAGATCTCCCATATTGGATGCTGCATAAGAACGTATACTTGTTCTCTTAATATAGCCCTCTTTTGTAATGGACACGACTACATCTTCAGAAGGAACCATAACTTCTAAATTGATTTTGATATCCTCAATCTCAGATTCAATTTTCGTTCGACGATCTGACTTATAATTTTTCTTAACGGTTTTTAAATCTTTTTTAATAACTTGAAGGAGTTTCTTTTCATCTTCTAAAATGGCTGATAATTCTTCAATAAGCTCCTTAAGCTCATTCGCTTCCTTCTCTAAATCTGTTATATCCGTATTTGTTAAACGATAGAGTTGGAGCATTACGATTGCTTCTGCTTGTTCTTCAGTAAAACTAAATAACTCTATTAATCGGTCTTTTGCATGTTTCTTATTATCTGAAGAACGAATAGTTGCAATAACATCATCTAAAATAGATATAGCATGAATAAGTCCTTCTAAAATATGAGCACGATCTTTTGCCTTCTTAAGATCATATTTCGTTTGACGTTCAACGACTTCACGCTGATGCTCTATGTAAGCGTCGAGAAGCTGTGTCAGATTCATGACTTTTGGTGTTTTATTAGCAATCGCTACCATATTGAAGCTATACGAGATTTGTAAATCTGTGTTTTTATAAAGATAGTTTAAAACACCTTTACTATCAGCATCTTTTTTGAGCTCAATGACAACTCTTAAACCAGTTCGATCCGTTTCGTCACGTACCTCTGATATCCCTTCAACTTTTCGCTCAATTCTTAATTCATCCATTTTCTTAACTAAATTAGCTTTATTTACTTCATAAGGTAACTCTGTAATCACGATTTGCTCTTTGCCACCTCTTAAAGGTTGAATTTCAGCTAGGCCACGTACTACAATCTTACCTTTGCCTGTTTCATAAGCTTTCTTAATCCCCTCAACACCTTGAATAATGCCGCCTGTAGGGAAATCAGGGCCAGGTAATGTCTTCATCAATTCCTCAATTGATGATTCTGGCTTTTCGATTCGTTTTATTACGGTGTCTATGACTTCGGCAAGATTATGAGGTGGTATGTCAGTTGCATAACCTGATGAAATCCCTGTCGAACCGTTAACCAATAAATTTGGAAATTTAGCCGGTATTACGATCGGCTCATGGTCTGTTTCATCAAAATTAGGGATAAAGTCAACTGTGTCTTTCTCAATATCTCTTAATAGTTCTGATGCAATTCCAGATAACCTAGCCTCTGTATAACGCATAGCAGCTGGAGGGTCGCCATCAACACTCCCGTTGTTACCGTGCATTTCGACTAATTCCTGACGCACTTTCCATGTTTGACTGAGTCGGACTAACGCTTCGTAAACCGACGAATCACCGTGCGGGTGGTAGTTACCGATTACTGTACCAACTGTTTTAGCAGATTTACGGAAAGGTTTGTCATGCGTGTTTCTTTCTTGATGCATGGCATACAATATACGTCTTTGCACGGGCTTTAAACCGTCACGAGCATCTGGTAAGGCACGATCTTGGATAATATATTTACTATAACGACCAAATCGGTCACCAATAACTTCTTCTAATGGTAAATCTAAATACTTCGCTTGTTCTGCCAACGTTTTCCCTCCTAGCTATGCAGTCTCTTATTATCTAAAATTGTATCGTCTTCTTCCATACCGAAAGCAACATTTGTTTCGATCCATTTTCGTCTTGGTTCAACTTTGTCACCCATTAATGTTGTCACACGACGTTCAGCACGTGCGACATCCTCAATAGTTACTCGAATTAATGTGCGTGTTTCTGGATCCATAGTTGTCTCCCAAAGCTGATCCGCATTCATCTCACCAAGACCTTTATAGCGTTGGATGGTGTAGCCATTCTTATATTCTTTAAGTAACTTATCCATTTGTTCCTCATCCCAGGCATAATCTTCTTTATGGTTCTTCCCTTTACCCTTAGAAATTTTGAACAGTGGTGGTAGTGCAATATAAATTTTACCTTGTTCAATCAATGGTCTCATATAACGGTAAAAGAAAGTAAGGAGTAATACTTGGATATGCGCGCCATCAGTATCGGCATCTGTCATAATGATGACTTTATCATACTGAGAATCCTCGATATTAAAATCAGCACCTACACCAGCATTTATGGTGTGTACGATTGTTGAGATTTCTTCATTTTTAAAAATATCATCTATCTTAGCTTTTTCAGTATTTATTACTTTTCCCCTAAGTGGTAAAACAGCTTGGAATCTGCGATCACGACCTTGTTTAGCAGACCCTCCAGCAGAGTCACCCTCTACCAAGAATAGTTCATTCTTCTTTGGATTTTTAGATTGAGCAGGTGTTAATTTTCCACTTAATAATGAATCTTTACGTTTGCGTTTCTTTCCATTTCGAGCATCTTCTCTTGCTTTTCTAGCTGCTTCCCTAGCATCTCTAGCTTTAATTGCCTTTTTAATTAACATCTTAGAAACTTCAGGATTTTCTTCTAAAAAGTAAGCTAGTTGTTCAGATACAATACTTTCCGTCACACTACGAGCTTCAGGTGTACCAAGCTTCCCCTTAGTTTGCCCTTCAAACTGGAGTAATTGCTCTGGGATTCGTGTAGAAATGACAGCTGTAAATCCTTCACGAATATCATTTCCGTCTAAGTTCTTATCCTTTTCTTTAAGTAATTGCATCTTTCTTGCATACTCATTAAAAGCACGTGTAATCGCTGTTCTTGCTCCTGATTCATGTGTGCCCCCATCTTTTGTTCTAACATTATTAACAAACGATAAAATGTTTTCGGAATACCCATCATTATATTGAAAGGCAAAATCGATTTCGATTTCTTTTTGTTCACCTTCAAAAGAAATCACAGGGTGCAACCCATCTTTTTCTTCATTAAGATAAGCCACAAATGACTCTAAGCCGTCTGGGTATTTATAAGACTCTGCAACATCATTTCGTTCATCTTTTAATATTATTTCAATTCCTTTTAATAAGAAAGCCGCTTCTCTAAGTCGTTCAGACAAGATATCGAACTGGTAATGAACCTGAGAAAAAATTGTCGTATCAGGCTTGAATCGAATTGTAGTACCACTTTTATTAGTATTACCTTTAACTTCTAACCCCGTTACTGGTTTTCCGCCGTTTTCAAATCGCTGATAATGTTTTGTTCCATCACGACATATTGTGACCTCCAGCCATTCGGACAAAGCGTTAACGACTGAAGCTCCTACCCCGTGTAGTCCCCCACTTGTTTTGTAACCGCCTTGTCCAAACTTACCTCCTGCGTGTAAAACAGTAAATATTACTTCCGGAGTTGGCTTGCCAGTCTTATGTAATCCAGTAGGCATCCCACGACCTTCATCTTTAACAGTAATGGATTCGTCCTTATGAATAGTCACGTGAATTTTATCACCAAAACCCGCTAAGGCTTCATCCACGGCATTATCAACAATTTCGTATACAAGATGATGTAAACCACGATGGTCTGTACTACCTATATACATCCCTGGGCGTTTCCTTACTGCATCTAATCCTTCTAGTACTTGTATTGAATCATCATTATAAGCTTGGTTTGATTGAGACAATCGTACGACCCCTTTCTAATTCTATAAGGTTATCTTTTTATAGCACTGCATAAATTAACTTATTATGTACTTAACATGCTACTGATTAAGGATTATTTAAATCCTACTAGCATTGTGCTTTTTATTTCATTCGGTAAAAGTTAAGAAAATCCCTGTTTATGAACAGAGATTTCCCAAGTTAAACGTTTTAGTTCCCGATTAATCTGGAATGAACAACCTTAATACACAAATCCATTATGACGGTAAAATTGTGTTCTTTCAATAGTTCATATGCTTTTTCATTGGATAGACCTAACTGAGCCCAGAAAATTTTACAATCCGTATTGATTGCATCTTGAGCAACTTCCACTAAATGTTCTGAACGTCTGAATACATTAATAATGTCTATTGGTATGTCTATTTCGTCAAGTGAATTGTAAGCTTTTTCACCTAAGATCTTATCTGCGTTAGGGTTTACAGGAATAATTCGATAACCCTTTTGCTGCATAATTTTTGATACTTGGTAACTCGTACGGTGTGGTTTATCAGATAATCCTACGACAGCTATGTTCTTAGATGACTTAAGCACTTCCTCTAATTCAGAATTAGATGGGTTTTTCAAAAATGACATTGTTGACATCCCCTTTTTCGAACTGTCTTTGACATAAGCATAGCTGTTTTTATATTTTTTCTCAAATAATATTTCATTCTTGTAACAACAAAATTAAAAATGCACTTCTTTATTTGTTTTAGATTTGATAGAATATAATAAGCTAACAATCTATGGAGGAAACAAAATGGAATATGTTATTTTTGCAATTATTGCCTATTTATTAGGGTCAATTCCTTCAGCATTAATTATTGGAAAATTATTTTATCAAATAGATATTCGTGAACATGGAAGCGGAAATCTAGGTGGCACAAACACATTTCGTGTTTTAGGTGTCAAAGCTGGACTTATTGTTTCGATTATGGACATACTAAAAGGGACAGCTGCAACAGTTTTAGCAATCTGGCTAGCGCCTTCAACCGAACCATTAATTATTGGTGCTTTTGCTGTACTTGGACATACTTATCCATTATTTGCTCGGTTTAAAGGTGGAAAAGCTGTTGCAACATCTGGGGGCGTTTTATTAGGAGTAAGTCCGTTATTATTTTTAATTCTAGTTATTTCTTTCTTTACGTTTTTAAAACTGTTCAAATATGTTTCATTAGCATCAATGTTAACAGGAATCATTGCTGTTATTACAGCTGTTATTATGAAAGATATTGGTTTAATTATTGTAACCGTATTATTAGCTAGTTTTGTCATTTATAGACATCGTGATAACATTAAACGAATTAAAGATAAGACGGAACCCAAAATTTCTTGGATGTAACAAGAGCCCCCATTTTTGTGGTGGGCTTTTTGTTTTATAAATGCGTGATCATAAATTAGAAAGGTGCTACTTATGAGAAATAAAATTTTAATTGGTTCAACGATCTTTCTTGTGACATTATTAAGTGTCCTAAATATAAATACGAATGATTATAAAGGTGTTTCTGCTGTACAGGTCTCAAATAATCCAGTAATGACAGAGGAACATTTTCAAGAACCTAAATACTTTGAGTCCTCCATTACGTTGAATGCGATTGGTGATTTATTAATTCATAGCACTGTTTATAAAGACGCTCAAAGTAACAATGGTTATGATTTCAACCCAATGTTTAAAGATATCAAATACTATTTGAGGAATGCTGATATAACGTTTGCTAACCAAGAAACTATTCTAGGCGGAACAGAAATTGGCTTGTCGACCTATCCACAATTCAATACTCCACAAGAACTAGGAGATACATTAAAAGACTCTGGAGTAGATATTGTATCCATGGCAAACAATCATACATTAGACCGTGGAGAAGAAGCAGTTATGAATGCAACAGACTATCTTAATAATATTGGAATTGAATACGTTGGAGCTTATCAGAACGAGGATGATCGAAGTACAGAACGCATTATCCATAGAAAAGGCATAGCTGTTGGCTTTTTAGCTTACACATACGGTACCAACGGCATTCCAGTTCCTGATGGAAAAGATTATTTAGTGAACTTAATAAACGAAGAACAAATTCTAGAGGATATTAGTAACCTTGAGCCTAAAACTGATTTCATTGTCGTTAGTATGCATTTTGGAAATGAGTATCAACCATTACCTAGTGATGAACAAATTCATTTATCAGAATTACTAACGAATCACGGTGCAGATGTTATTATTGGTCACCATCCTCACGTTCTACAACCAGTTGATTGGATTTCAACTGATGAAGGTGATGACAAGTTTGTAGCTTATTCATTAGGAAACTTCTTATCAGGGCAAAAAGGTACAGATCGTTTAATTGGTGCTATTATGCAAATAAAACTGACAAAGACCATCCAACCAAATTTAGAAACAAATCACTTAGTTTCTGAAGCAAAAATAATGCCTACTTATAATCAATATGAAAATTTTAGAAACTATAAAATCGTACCTTTAGTTGAAGCTAATCAATATAGTTTATCAAATGCTGATCAATGGTTTGAGGATAAGAAGAATCTATTACAAACATACACGGATCAAGTTGAAGTTCTTCCTTATTTAGAATAAGTTTAATAAATTGATATACAAAGTACCATTCATTATACTTATATTATGGTTCAGTGTTATGCCCTATTGAAAGGAGCTCTAGTTATGAACGAAACTAAAACGAAGAAACAATTACCTGAAAAAGCAGAAAGACATAAATTATTCGGATCCGTTGAGCCAGGCCCCCGTACTAAACCAGAAGAAAAAAGCAAAATGCCTGACTTACAAAATACGAAAAAGGATTTCTTATTTGAATTAGATGCAGTTGGAATCCAGAACGTAAAGCACCCTATTGTAGTACCTAGTTCTATTAAACCGCTAGAACAAACAACAATTGGAAATTTTTATTTCGCTTCTTCTATCTCGCAAGATTCTAAAGGTACAAATATGAGTCGTTTTACCGAACAGTTAAATGAGTATTATGACAACGGCTTTAAAGTAGATATTAAAACAATGAAAAGCTTCGCAAAAGAATTACAAGGTCGTTTAAAGCAAAGAGATGCTGAGGTGTCAGTAGAATTCCCTTGGTTCTTTGAACGCGAAGCACCATATACCGGGAAGCCAGGTATGAATCATGCAGATGCTTGGATTAACGTTAAATATGATGAAATAAATGGGTATGACATCAAAGTTGGTTTAAAAGGTAAAATCACCACCTTATGTCCTTGCTCAAAAGAGATAAGTGAATATAGTGCACATAACCAACGTGGTAATGTAATTATAGATGTGACGTTAGCACCTGATTTTGATGAGGATCAGCATGATTGGAAAGCACTTTTATTAGAAGCTACTGAATCTAATGCTAGCGCTAGAATACATCCTGTATTAAAACGACCAGATGAAAAAATGGTAACAGAGCAAGCATATGAAAATCCGAGATTCGTTGAGGATATGGTACGTTTAGTATCTAGTGATTTATACGAGTTAGATTTTGTTCAAAAATTTCATGTAAAATGCGTTAATGAAGAGTCTATCCACTTACATGACGCAATAGCATCCATTACGTATGATAAACGCAAGGAATAAGTGATAATAAATGAAGTACCTTTTTATTTACCTTATCCGTTTTTATCAAAGGTTCGTTTCACCCTTAAGGGGTCCATCCTGTCGTTTTTACCCAACTTGTTCAGAGTATGGTTTAGAATCTTTTAAGAGGTTTGGTCTTTTTAAAGGGATTTATTTGACTGTGAAGCGGATTCTTAAATGTCACCCATTCCACCCTGGAGGATTCGATCCAGTACCCGAAAAGAAATCGAAACAGCAATAGAGGTTGGGACAAAAGATATCTTAACCTTAAAGAAGACGAATATTAGAAGTCAAGTTACTCTTAATATTCGTCTTCAATTTTTAGCTACGTCAAAATGCTTCGCTTTCCGCAGGCACATCTTCAACTTCCCCAAACTCACATTCGTTCGGGGATTAAGGAAGTTCGGCTAAATTCGCAACATCCATGTAGCGACGCCGAACTGACCCACATCCTGTGGCCCCTCAGCTCGTGCTGTCTGCGACGACCTGGACGGTCAAGTGTCGGCGTTGGCCACAAATGCTACTTGTAATACTTCTTTGCTTAATTTGCGCCGAGTAATCGCAGGCGCAGGACGTGGCCGCACTTAGCCGACCAGGAGTCTCGCATTTTGACTACGCTAATAACACTCAATATTCGTTTTTTTAAACTACTTTTCTTTTGTCCCAGCCTCTAAATTTATTTAAACCTATTTAATTGGTCTAATTTACCCTCAGCTCTTAAAATATCTTTCTGAAATGAACCTATTAAATCAAAGTGCGGATATCTCTCATCTTTATGTATCCATTTTGGATTTAAACCGTGTTTCTTCCCCCACAGTTTTAATTTTTGTATATCACTACAACCTACTTTTGTAACAGTTTTCATATTCGGATATCGATCATCTAGCCAATAATGAGTTATAAAGGCAATCTCCCCCTCTTCAACTCTTCGTTTCCATTCCTTTAACTCTTCTCTCTTAAGACCAAATGCCATATTACTCCTCCACTGCTTTCAAGTAAGCCTCATGCCATTCTGGAAAGTGTTTTTTGATTGATATTGGTCTAAAATTAGATTTTTTAACACAGACATGTGTAGATTTTCCTGTAACACATAACGTTCCATCTTCAGCATAAATCTCATACCCATAAATGACACGAAAACCGTCATAATAATCAATCCATGTTTTAACTGTTGCTGTTTGACCATAACGAATTGCTTGTTTATATTTAGCTTCAATATCTAATACAGGAGATACGACCCCTTCTTCTTCCATTTCAGCATACTTAAAACCTAACTGTTCTATAAGGTGAGTTCGTCCAATTTCAAACCACACTAAATAATTAGCATGATAAACAACCCCCATTTGATCTGTTTCTTGGTATCTTACTTTAATTTCAGTTTCATTGACAACCATGATGTAAACTCTCCCATTTCAATAATAACTGTTACTATTTTAACATAATTTATTCAGAAAGATTATAAATCTAGACAAGCGCAAACGTCGTTAAACAAGCATAGTGGTAGTCGTATTGCCGCAAAATTAAGTAAGAGTTAATTTGTAAATTTGAGAATTTAAAAAAGCTGGCTTAAAGCCAACTTTTTTAGTGATCATGTGCCTCATCTGCTACTTCTTCCCTTAAACCTTGAACAGATTGACGTCTACGTTCATTTTTAGCCTCAATCTGTTGCTTTTGTTCATTAGACGCTGTTTCCATCGATTCTTCTGCTTCCTCAATGTTTTCAAGTGTATTCTGGATATTAGATTGAATCTTTTCCACATTATCTGAACGATCATCAGGCTTTGGATGTTTATGGTTTGTCATTTAAATATCAACTCCTTCACAATTTGTCATTATTTTGTGAAGGTAACGCAAACATTATACATTCTTTTCTGCTTCTTTAAGCGCTCCTAATCGTTCATCTAGGCGATCATAAATTTTTTCCATTTCATCTGGGTTTTTCATAATCTTTTCTTTTTCACTCTCGATCAAAGACTGAAATGTAACAAAATCTTTTTTACGCAACATAATCGTCTCCTTCTTGTTTTGCAAATAGTTTGACCATTATGTTGGTAAAATATACATACTGTTAATCTAATTCTTCCATTATTTGTACCATTTCTTCATATGTCATTGGGCCAGATTTCCGTTGTAATTGAATTTCACCATTTGAATTAATGAAATAAGTTGTTGGTAGGTTTGGAATTTTATAGCGCGCTGCAACCTCTGTCGTTTCATCGAATAAAATGGGGAATGTTAAACCATAATCCTCAACGAATTCTTTTGCATTATCAATAACCGGTTCATTTGTATTTACAGCTAAAACTGCTACCTCATCACCAAACTCTTCATGGAAATCTTGCATATGTGGCATCTCATCTTTGCAAGGTCCACACCATGAAGCCCAAAAGTTTAGAAATACTTTTTTGCCTCTGAAATCGCTCAATTGAACTGTTTTTCCACTCATCGTTTCTAACTGAAAATTTGGTGCTAGATCTCCAACATCTGTTCCTCCAGACTCAATATCCATACCTTCAGGAACTATGAAAATTGAATCATTCTCTTTCTCTACTTCTTTTGAGAAAGCTGTATTATAAACTACTATACCTATTAACGTAAATATTAAGCTTATTGCAAATATTCTTTTCCAAAACATTGTGCTCCTCCTTGTAATACATTAGAGCGTTTATATTATTCAACACATTATATCTTATCAAATATTTAATGCATCGAGTATTTTGTAAAACAAAAACAAATGAAAACTTTGTTAAAACTAATCCTATTTATGGAATAACTGGACGTTAAGAAGACAAACTATACATTAGAAAACAACAAGGAGGTCAATATTATGAAAGATCAGTCTCAAAATGAACCAAGTAAAAAACAGGAACAATTAGAGGATTTTAAAGTAGAGCATGAAGGTAAGGAATTGACAACTAACCAAGGAACTAAGGTTTCAAACACATCAGATTCTTTAAAAGCTGGAGAACGTGGTCCAACAATTATGGAAGATTTTCACTTTCGGGAAAAAATGACCCATTTCGACCATGAACGAATTCCAGAACGGGTTGTTCATGCCAGAGGTTTCGGTGCACATGGATATTTTCAAGTGTATGAACCTTTAACTGAATTAACAAAAGCAAAGTTCTTACAAGATCCAAATGTTAAAACACCTGTGTTTGTAAGGTTTTCAACAGTTGTAGGCTCACGTGGATCAGCTGATACTGTTAGAGATGTACGTGGTTTTGCGACAAAGTTCTATACTGAGGAAGGTAACTTTGATCTAGTTGGTAACAATATGCCAGTTTTCTTTATTCAAGATGCCATAAAATTCCCAGATTTGGTGCACGCAATAAAACCAGAACCAGATAATGAAATCCCTCAAGCATCTGCCGCTCATGACACGTTTTGGGATTGGGTAGTCAATAATCAAGAAACAGCTCATATGATTATGTGGCTTCTTTCAGATCGTGGTATTCCTAGAAGTTTCCGCATGATGGAAGGTTTTGGAGTACATACCTTTAGATTAGTTAATGAAGAAGGTAAGGCTCGGTTTGTAAAATTCCACTGGAAACCAAAACTAGGCGTCCACTCCTTAACTTGGGATGAAGCTCAAAAAATTGCAGGTAAAGATCCAGATTTTAACCGAGGAGATCTATGGGATGCTATTAACAATGGAGAATATCCTGAATTTGAATTAGGTCTTCAAATAATAGAGGAAGAGCAAGAATTCGATTTTGATTTTGATATATTGGATGCAACAAAAATTTGGCCTGAAGAACAAGTGCCAGTCAAAATAGTTGGGAAAATGACATTAAACCGAAACCAGGATAATTTCTTTGCAGAAACAGAGCAAGCAGCATTTCATATGGGTAATGTTGTGCCTGGAATTGACTTTACTAATGACCCATTACTACAAGGGCGTCTCTTTTCTTATTTAGATACTCAATTATTACGTTTAGGTGGCCCGAACTTTCACGAGATTCCGATTAATCGACCTATTATACAGTATTACAATAACCAAAGAGACGGATTTCATCGAATGACCATCGATAAGGGAAAAGTTGCTTACTTCCCTAACTCTATCAGGCAAAACTACCCTATGCCTGTACCAGGTAAAGATGGGGGTTATGAGCATTATCAAGAGAAAGTAGAAGGTAGAAAAATTCGCACTCGAAGTGAAAGCTTTAATGACCACTTCAGCCAAGCAAGGTTATTTTGGAATAGTATGTCACCTGCTGAAAAGAAACATATTATTAAAGCATTCCACTTTGAGGTTGGTAGCGTAAAAGATAAAACAATCCGTCAAAAAGTCGTAGACATGTTTAATCAAGTAGATGGAGATCTTGCAAAAGAAGTTGCAAAGGGTATTGGAGCACAACCACCAACTAAGAAAAATACGGTTGCTATAACAGATACATCACCAGCCTTAAGTCAAGAGAACACAATTAAAACACCGCAGACAAGAAAAGTTGCCGTTATTGTGGATGAAGGATTTAATTATAATGAGTTAAAACAAGTCTTAGTATCATTTCAAAAGCAAGGGGTTCATCACGAGATCATCAGTAAAACTTTAAGTCCTGTTAACAGTGCGGACGGAAATCAAGTTGAACCTCATAAGAGTTTTGCAAATAGCCATTCAGTTATGTACGATGCTCTCTACATTCCTGGTGGTCAACATATCGAAATGTTAGCAGGGTATAAAGAGACTAAAGACTTTGTTAATGACACATATGCTCACGCAAAACCAATTGGTGCTACAAATGAAGCAATACAACTTCTATCACAAACTCTGGTAAATAATATCGCTTATACTAATGATCATAATGGAGAAGTCTATTCTAACCTTGGTGTAGTGACAATTAATGATGCTAATGATTTAACTGAATTTAATCAAGCATTTATAGATGCCATTGCTCAACATCGTCACTGGATGCGAGAAAATCACGACCGTAAACAAGCATAAGAGAAAGAAGAAAAAGCACATCGCATTTGCGATGTGCTTTAGTTTTGCAATTATTATGCATTTTGTAGCTTGTTACGTAGAACCATTTGAAGGATGCCACCGTGACGGTAGTAGTCAACTTCTACATCACTATCGAAACGAGCAATTACTTCAAATTCTTTTGAATTACCGTCTTCATCAGTTGCAGTCACTTTCACTAGGTCATGTGGTTTAACATCTTCTGTTACTTCAACATCAAATGTTTCTTTACCTGTTAGACCAAGTGATTCAATGCTGTCACCGTCTTTGAACTGAAGTGGTAAAACACCCATCATAACAAGGTTTGAACGGTGGATACGCTCAAAACTTTCAGCAATTACTGTCTTAATACCTAATAAGTCAGTACCTTTTGCTGCCCAGTCACGCGAGCTTCCCATACCGTAATCTTTACCAGCGATTACACATAAGTCAGTACCGTCTTCTTTGTACTTCATGGCAGCATCGTAAATTGGCATTACATCGCCTGTAGGCCAGTATGTTGTAAAGCCACCTTCTTTACCACCTGCAATTTCGTTACGGATACGAATGTTACCGAATGTACCGCGCATCATAACCTCATGGTTACCACGGCGTGAACCGTAAGAGTTAAAGTTACGAGGTGACACGCCTTTCTCCATTAGATATTTACCTGCTGGCATATCTTTAGGGATAGCACCAGCTGGTGAAATGTGGTCTGTTGTTACAGAGTCACCAAATTTACCTATTACGCGCATACCTTTAAGTGGTGTCACTTCTTTTGGATCCTTAGACATTTCCTCAAAAAATGGTGGGTTTTGGATATACGTTGAATCTTCATCCCACTCATAAAGAGGTTCGTCAGTTGTTTGGATTTCATTCCACTTTTCATTAGAGTTAAATACTTCTTCGTATTCTTTACGGAAGATTTCAGGTGTAACAACCTTTTCAATTTCCGATTTAATTTCATCAGATGAAGGCCAAATATCTTTGAAGTATACATCGTTTCCATCTTTATCTTGACCTAATGGTTCATTTAAGATATCAATGTCAACAGTACCTGCTAATGCATAAGCCACAACTAATGGTGGTGAAGCAAGGTAGTTGGCACGTACTAATGGATGAATACGACCTTCGAAGTTACGGTTACCCGATAACACAGAAGCAACTGTTAAATCTGATTCTGCAATTGTTTCTTCAATCTCTGGAAGTAGTGGACCAGAGTTACCGATACATGTTGTACAACCATAACCAACTAAGTTAAACCCTAATTGATTTAGGTATTCCATTAAACCTGAGTTCTCTAGATAGTTTGTAACAACTTTTGAACCAGGAGCTAATGATGTTTTAACGTATTCAGGTACATTTAAGCCTTTTTCTACTGCATTTTTAGCTAGTAGACCTGCACCTAACATTACATGTGGGTTTGAAGTGTTAGTACATGAAGTGATCGCTGCAATTGCAACTGCACCAGTCTTCATAGGAACTTCAGAACCGTCTTTGAATTTAACTACTGCTTCTTTATCTTTTTCGTCTTCAGATAGACCAAAACCTTGGTTACCAGCTGGAGCTGTTAAAGCTTCATTAAATGATTTCTTCATTGCTGATAAAGGAATTAAGTCTTGTGGACGTTTAGGTCCAGATAAGTTAGGTTCTAACTCAGAAAGATCAATTTCCACTAATTGAGTGAACTCAGGATCTTCTTGATCCGGAGTGTAGAATAAGTCGTTCTTTTGTAAATATTCTTTTACAAGTTGAACTTGTTCTTCACTACGACCAGTTAGACGCATGTAGTTTAATGATTCGTCATCAACTGGGAAGAAACCACAAGTAGCACCATATTCAGGCGCCATGTTTGAAATAGTTGCACGGTCAGCTAATGGCATTTCAGTTAGACCAGGACCGAAGAATTCAACAAATTTACCAACAACTTTCTTCTCACGTAACACTTGAGTTACTTTAAGTGCTAAGTCTGTAGCTGTTGTACCTTCTGGGAAGCTTCCAGTTAATTTAACACCTACTACTTCAGGTGTCGGGAAATATGATGGTTGACCAAGCATTCCTGCTTCAGCCTCAATACCACCTACACCCCAACCAAGTACACCTAAACCATTGATCATAGTTGTGTGAGAGTCAGTACCAACAAGTGTATCAGGGAACGCGTCATACGTACCATCATCTTGTTGTTGCTCATGAACAACATTTGCAATGTACTCTAAGTTAACTTGGTGTACGATACCAGTTGCTGGTGGAACCGCACGATAGTTATCGAACGCTTTTTGAGCCCAATGTAAGAACTCATAACGCTCTGCATTACGTTCGAATTCAATTTCCATATTTGCATTTAAAGCATCCGGAGTACCATATTTATCAACCTGTACAGAGTGGTCAATTACAAGATCAACCGGAACTTCAGGATTGATTTGGTCTGGGCTTCCACCCATGTCAACCATTGCTTTACGTAATGAAGCAAGATCAACTACAGCTGGTACACCTGTAAAGTCTTGTAAGATAACTCGTGAAGGTTTGAATGGAACATCTACTGATTCCCCTGTTCCCCACTGAGCTAATTTTTCAACGTGTTCGTCTTTAATAACATGACCATCATGTTGACGTAAAACTGATTCTAAAAGAACACGGATTGAGAAAGGAAGACGAGAAATCTTGCCTAAGCCTTTTTCCTCTAGCGCTTTTAGATGATAATAGTTGTACGTCTTACCATTCAATTCAAATTGCTTTTTTGCATTAAAGGCATGTTCTGTCACGTTTTTACCCCCTTAATGAAAATATGTAGTTTAATAGACAATTCTATAATATTAAAGAACCATCCAATTTTCCGCACTTCTACATTTTATCTGAAATTATTCTAGAAGTAAAACATTTGAACGCATTTTTTATAGATTTATCGAATTAAAGCTTTAATCAAATGTAAAATTAACCAATTCTTTTAAAACAATAGCTTCTTCTTCTTCTGTCATCGTTCTAAAATCTAACAGTGCTTCTTCTCGTTCAACCCTACAAATAATCGGTGGGGTCATCTTTCTTAGCTGCTGTTTAATTTCCTCGGCGGTTAAACGTTCACTAGATAATGACACACCATATGAATCAAGCTCAACTTCTGGTAGTGTCCCTCCACCTACTTTAGACGTTAATCCCACCTCTTTTACGGTTAGAAATGGATTGTGGTATTGTTTATATCGCTCTATAAATTCTATGACTCTGCTTTCTAACTCTTCTTTAGGTTGTAAAATATCTCTAAGTGTTGGAATATCATAGTCTTGCATAATCCATTGTTTTAAAGTTGTTTCTAAAGCAGCATAAGTCATCTTATCAACTCTTAGAACCCTAGCAAGTTGATGTTGTTTTAGGTGGTCTATAAAATGCTTCTTGCCAGCGATTATGCCAACTTGTGGACCACCAAATAGTTTATCTCCACTAAATGATACCAAATCTATACCTTTTTCTAAAACTTCTTTCACTAAAGGCTCCTGGCCCACCTCGTGCCTTTTTAAATCATAAACCATTCCACTTCCTAAATCTTCAAAAGTCATGACTTGGTGTTGGTTAGCTAACGTCACTAAATCCTCTCTACTATAATAATTTACTTATATCTAGTTCAATATCAACACGATTTGTTGATTTACCTGGGTGATCCGTTATAACGACTCCTCTATTAACATCTGAAATATTAATATGACTAAGGGCAACAGCAGCCCTTTGACCTGCTACTGCTCTATTTACAGGTTCATTAAAATGATGAACCCCCTTTACTTGTGCCTTGATATTATGAGGCATCAAATAAACGGTCTGTCCATCACGAATGCTTCCTTGCGAAACTGTTCCTCTTGCAATGGTACCAATCCCATGCAAATGAAAACTTTGATCAACAGGTAAAAATAAATCACCATTCGTTTGTTTTGCCACTATTTTACCCAGTACATTTAAAATAGATTGTTTTAATTCCTCTACTCCAATTTTTGATATTGAGTCAACTTCAAAGACAGGGGAGTTTTCGAAAAATGTTCCGTTCATTTCGTCCTTTAAATCTTCTATAACAATTGATTTTAAATCTTGATCAGCTTGATCTATTTTTGTTATGACGATGATGACGTTGTGTAAGCCTAAGTGTTTAAGAACTTCCATATGTTCTAACGTTTGGGGCATAATTCCTTCATTTGCCGCTATGACCAACAACGTTAAATCGATGGAGGATACACCTGCAATCATTTGGCGTATGAACTTCTCATGACCAGGAACATCAATAATTGAAACACTTAAATGCTCTTCATTTATTAAAGGTGCATATCCCAATTCAATAGAGATATTTCGTTCCTTTTCCTCTTTCAACCGATCTGTATCAACATTAGTTAATGCTTTGACCAGTTCTGTTTTACCATGATCAATATGACCTGCAAGGCCAATCGTTAAATGTTGCTTATTCATGTCGTAACACCAACCGTTAGTGAAATCTAATTCTAAAAATACTTCCTCTATCCTCATGGTCGAGAACTTTTAATGAAGCATGATGTTTATCTAGAATCTGTTTTGTAACCATTAACCCTAAACCAGTCCCTTTTTCTTTTGTAGATAAAAAAGGCTCCCCAATACGATCTTTTAGTTCATCGGGTACACCTGGCCCTTCATCAATGACGTCGACTGTTAATACTTCATCTTTATAAACATGAACTGAAATGATTCCCGATGTTTCCATTGCTTCAATTGCATTTTTAATAAGATTTATAAAAACCTGTTTAATTTGTGATCGATCACAGTTAATAAAGTAATCCTCATTATGATGAATGAACTCAATATTAATTTCACTTAATCTAGCTTGTGATTTCATCAACATACATACTTCGTTTAATATGACAGTTAAATTTTCTTTTTTAACTTGATTCGGTGATGGCTTGGCTATATATAATAACTCAGAAGTAATTGACTCAATCTTCTCAATTTCTTCAGTCATTATATCAAAATAAACTTTTTGCTCATGGGAATCACTCTCTAGTAATTGTAAAAAACCTTTGATCGATGTTAAGGGATTCCTAATCTCATGAACAACACTTGCAGCTAATTGTCCAACTGATGACAACTTTTCGGAGTTCATTAGCATTTTCTGAGCAGTTTTTAATTCTGATATATCATTAACTACCCCGATGTAATATGTCAGTCCTTTGTGGTTATCAATTATCTTCCCTAAATAAGTCGACGTATATAAGGTCTTGTCATCGCTATTCTTAAATGCGATTTCAACATTAGTACGCTCATAACCAATTGAGTTGATTTGATCCTTAAAATGTTCTAAATCTTGTGGACAGACATAATCTAATAAATTACTGTTCATTAAATAGTTGCGAGTATAGCCAAGAAATATTTCAGCTGAATATGAAATGTACCTGATTTTATAGTTTTCATCGAATATTAATTTAACATTAGTAGAATGACTATCGAGCCATTGAAAGGCATAATTAAGCAAATCCTGATCAATTCCTTGCTGCTCATCTCCGTTTATCACCAGTGGGTATTTCTTCATTCGATTAATCCCCCCAAAAAACGACTATATATACTATAACTCTATGAACCAGACGAAAACATTATTACACAATACTTATTTTAACCAAAAAATGTCTGAATGGCAAAAACGATTTAAAATTTTTTGAAAAATTACATATAAGTAACAAAATCAGTAGTGTATATTTTACTTGTAATCTATTATTCAACATTCTATAATGATGAAAGAAATGGGGCTGGTTACAATGCTGGTGCTTGTCGAGGTCTTCAAAACCTTTTGGAAGGCGCGTGTCGTCTTCGGTGGGTTCGATTCCCACACAGTCCCGCCACTTAAATCATCTAAAGAGAGTGAAAGTTTATGTCAGAAACGGTAGGATACTTAATCATATTATGGGGACTAATCATGATTACCCTATTGGGAATTGGCGGATTCTTTATGTTCCGCAAGTTCTTAAAGAAATTACCTAAAGATGATGGGAAGTCCATTATTGACTGGGAAGAATATTATGTAGAACAAACGTTACATATGTGGGGAGAAGATGAAAAAAAATTATTAAATGAATTAGTAGAACCCGTTCCACAACTGTTTCGTGATGTAGCTAAACAAAAAATCGCAGCTAAAATCGGTGAAGTGGCTCTTCAGAAGAAAAAAAAGAGAATCACGTTAGATACTATTATTGAAGGCTACATCTTAGCTACTCCAAAACGTGATCATAAGTTTTTAATTAAACGACTAAATGAAAAAAATATTGATTTTACATCCTATGAGCACCTATTAGAAAAGCAATGAGTACGAATCATCACTCATTGCTTTTTTTAGGTAAAGAAAACCAAAACTCATTTATTTGATTTGTTGAATATACTCCTATTTCACCATTGTGTTTATGAATAATTTCTTTAGCAATAGCAAGCCCTAAACCAGTTCCACTTGATCCATGAGAAGTTGAGTATTGTAATCGATAATACCTTTTAAAGATGTCCTCATATTCAGCTTCTGGAATTTTATTTCCATGAGTTCTAATTCTGAATTTATAATTTTGTTCATGAGACACACCTCTAATTTGTACTGCTCCTTTGCCCTTATGGTATTTTAATGCATTATCTAACAAGTTGTTGATGACTTGTTGTATTCTTTCCTCATGGATTTCAATTACGCATTCTTCAACCTTAACATCCAACGGTATCTCAGCGTTTTCAAAATTCCACTGAAAGACTGCTATACATTGATGTATTACGTTAGCAATATCTATTTTTGATTTTTGTATAATTGATTCTTCTCTAATGAGATCCCATTCTTTTAATTGATCGATTTGATTGATTAACTGCTTTAACCTCTGAGATTCGTTAAATAAGGACTCAGTCACTTCTGATGTGGGAGCCATGTCACCATTTTTAAGCGCGTATAAGTAGCCATTTAGATTTTGTACAGGTGTTCTAATTTCATGAGAAAGATCTGTGATCATCTTTTTCCTAAGTTTATTGTTTGTTTCAAGTTGTTGTAACAAGTCATTATATTGGTCAACGAGCTCACCAACTTCATTATTAGAATCATAATCAACTTTTTCAGGGGTTGATCCCTCTTTTAGTTGTTTTGTTGAGTGAATTAGTTGTCTAATGGGTGTAATAAGATTTTTAGTTAAATAAAAATGCAATAAGCTACCTATTAAAATAGTAAGTAAACTAAATACAATTAAATATTGTAACAATAATGATTCAAATTGAGTTTGACGACCTTGGTCCAAATCGCCCATTGATTCTACTAGTAAACAAGCCGTTTGGTAGATGGCAAAGCTACTTATAAAAATACTTAATGTTATCATCAAAACATTTAATGAGGTTAATCTAAATAATAAACCTTTAAACATGTTGTTTTTCAGAAACAAATTTATACCCCATTCCTCTTACTGTTTGAATTCGTTGAGGTTGATTTTGATCATTTATTTTCATACGTAGCTTTTTAATATGCGCATCAATCGTTCGATCTAATACCTCATGTTCATGGTTTGGGTATAATTGATTGATGAGCTGTTCACGGCTAAACACACTATCAGGATTAGACATAAAAAAGTACAATAAATTAAACTCATGTTTTGTTAGGTTTATGTTTTCTCCGTGTAGTGTTACTTCACCTTTCCTCACCTTGATACAAAGTCCATCATGTACTATCTTTTGACAATAACGTCCTGTTCTTCTTAAAACCGCTTCTATATGAGCTAATAATTCATCTGGATTAAAAGGTTTGGTTAAATAGTCGTCAGCTCCCATTTTTAACCCGTCGATTTTGTCATTGACTTGCGACTTAGCAGATAACATGATGATTGAAACATCTTGTTGTTCTTTTCCTCTAATCCACTCACAAAATTCTTCACCAGATAATTTAGGTAACATTAAATCTAAAATAATGAGGCAAGGATGATGTTTGAGAAACAGTTTCTGAGCTTCTACACCATCAGTAGCTTCGATGACGTGATAATTCTCTTTTTCTAAATATAATCGAATTAAATTACGAATCATCTCATCATCTTCAACAACTAAAATGGTCTGTTCCATCTCTTTCACTCCTTTACCTCACTATTATAGAAAAAAATCTTAGGTTAATCCATTTTCTCGTATTCTTTAATCATCATTTCATAATTCATAGCACCCATTGACTTATGAGAGATGATCCCTTCTGAGTCCACAAAATAAGATGTTGGTATAGGTAGGATTTGGTATTCAGTTGATACGTCACCTTCGTCAATCAATATTGGGAATGTTAATTTGAAATCATCTCTAAAATTACGAACATCCATTAGACTTTGTTCAGTTTCAAATAAATCTATAGCTAAAATCTCAATATCTTTCTCTTCATAAAACTTTTGCATGTCTGGCATTTCGGCACGACAAGGCGGACACCAAGTTGCCCAGAAGTTAAGCATTACTTTTTGTCCACGATAATCGGATAACTTTACTTTTTCGCCCTCTAGATTCTCTAATTCAAAGTCCGGCGCTTCACTACCGATGTCTAAACCAACTTTAGTCTCATCTACCTCCTCACCTTCTGGATCGCTACTAATCATAAAACCATCTTCTTCTACATTTTCCTCATTCGAACCAGACTCATCGCTCTCTAAAACGAAATCATAAATAGCCCAACCGAACATACCAACTAACACAGCAATAATAATGTACTTTTTCATTAGGACTCCCTCCTACTAACCTAAGTTAGCCATCCAAGTATCTTGAACAATGCGTAATAAGAAACTAGATATTCTTGACATTTGCCCTGTAAATAATAAGACACCCATAATAATCATAACTGTTCCACCAATTTTCATGATGATTCCACTATATTTGACGATCCATCTCGCTGAACCAATAAAAAAGGTTAAAATTAAGAATGGTAAAGCAAAGCCTATTACATAGAAAATAGTGTATAGTGTACCTTGAGTTGGATTACTAGCAGCAATCATAAGTATCGAACCAAAGATTGGGCCAATACATGGTGTCCACCCAGCTGCAAACCCCATACCTATAAAGACAGTTCCTAAATAGCCACTAGGTTTATTAGCAAACTGAAAACGCTTTTCTTTCATAAAGGTTGTAATATTCAACCAGCCTGCAACAAATAAACCCATAATAATAATAAATATTCCAGCAATTTGCTGAATAAATTTACCTGATTCACCTACTAAAAATCCTTGTATCCATTGCCCTAAATAAGATGCCCCTAAACCAAGACCGATAAATACTAAGGAAACCCCAAATAGGAATAAACTTGAGTGTATTAGTAATAGTGATCGTACTTTTAAACTTCTGTCATTTTGCAATTCTTTTACACTTACGCCAGTAATATAAGAAAGATATGCTGGAAATAGTGGCAATGTACATGGCGAGAGAAATGACAAAACTCCTGCACCAAACGCTAACCATATGGTTAAATCTGCTGTATCAACCATTATGACACCTTCTTCCTTCTAATTTCCGAAAATAAAATAAACATGCCTAGTAAAATCATTACAATGAAAAACCACGTGTCTAATAGGTAGCCAAACACAGTGGTAAATGGTAAGGTAATCGATAATATTGCTTGACCTAGCCCCCATAGTAATATGACCAAGCCACTCATTAAGTTATATGATATTTGATTAGAAAAAATTAAATAGAGCATCGACAAAGCGAATAGTAATGCTAGATAACGCCAAGTGTACAGATTATCTTGCCATACGAGTTCGATAAATTCATAAATAAATGAAGAAAAGATGAAAACCGTAATTAAGGTGTGCACGAATGGTTCAAAAGTAATCACACCCTTTTTTAGTTTCCAAACCACTAGTATGGAACTCAAGATAAATGCTATGTAAAATGCACCAGAAAAACTTGGGTATGCTAGTACTGCTAATGGATCACTAATGAATAGCTCTAAATTCCAAATAATCTTTCCAACCCAGATAAAGATAATAAAATTAACGAAAAAAGAAAACACATCTTCAATGTTCTTCTTTTTATCTTTTATTACGTGATAATCTGTAATGAAGTATACGAAAACACCAATTATAAAACTTATAACTAACATTGTTACTGAAATTAGCACAGATGTTGCTGCCATGTCGTCACCTTCCATTCTATAAACATAATAAATCACTAATATGAAAGTTTGATGAAAATGAATTCAAATACAAGAAAAGCGCAAGCGCCCGACTAACCATGCAGTGACTGGACCGACTAAACTGAGATAAAGGAAACACGATGAGAGTAGCGAATCGATGTTGACTTATCGTAAGTTTTGACGAGAAGTCACCTAGTGGTTGGGCGCATTGCGCTAGACAGTGCGTTGCAACATAATTTATCAGAACTTAAGTTAAAAATTTATACATTCTTACTTTGTAAAAAAGTTCACGATCACTTAATTTGACCGTGAACTTAAATTCATTTGATTGAAATTTAAGCTTTGTCTAATTTTAACAAACTTAATAAGCATAGCAATTCGCCATGTAAATAACATACCAAATGCAAGTAAATAAAACATACCACTCGTTTCACCAACAGAAACTTCTTGTCCAAGATAAACCTTTAATATGATTCGAAACAACAATAGAAATAATAGTATGAATATAAAGGCTTTCGAGGGCTTTAGGTATATGTCTTTACCTTTCACCTCAAAGTTTGAAGTCCAAATCAGAAGAACAGAGAATGCAATTCCGACTGATAGTGCCTCAATTACTTGCAACCACGACACTTGGAAATAGGGAAACAAAAACATCAGTGCACCTGTACTCATCCCTAGTGGTGGTAATATAATTTTCTTAACTGAAGCTGGCTTTTTAGATGCTTTTGAACGCACAATAATCATTGTTGTTGCGCCCAGTATAAACATGATAGTCGTTAAGACAGCAAATAAAGTACTCTCAAAAAACACAATTATACACCTACATTATCTGACTCATCACCTGAATCAGTAGAAATGGATAAAATGATTGTAAGAGTAATACCAACAACAACTAAGTAAACTCCTAAATCAAAAATTAAAGCTGTAGCTAAGTGTTTTTCACCTAATAAAGGAATTTGGTAATATCCATCAGCGTGAGATAAAAATGACCCGCCAAAGAACATTGATCCTACACCAGCTAATGTTGCTATAAATAACCCTGTAACAAATAAAGTTCTAAAATTTACAGGCAAAATTTTCTCAATCTTTTCGAACCCATAGGTCATGTACATTAAAATAATCGCCGCTGATGTCATTAAGCCTCCAATAAATCCTCCACCTGGAGCATTGTGACCAGCGAAAAATAAGTAAACTGAAAACCCTAATAATATGAATGCTATTAATTGAGTCGTTGTGCGTAATATTAGATCATTTGGTTGCCTCATACAATAACTCCTTCACGATACGTTATTAACTTTATTCTAATACACTTAACATATGAATGACAAACGATATTAAAAACCTGTAAAACCAAAAAAGTTAGCTAGATATAGTGTAAGGTCTTTCATCCAGTCAAAGAACAATGCAATACCTAATACAATAAGAATATATCCGCCAATCTTCGTTATTTTTAAAGAGTTCCGTTTTAGCCAATCTAGCTTTCCAATAAAGAATGATAATACAAAGAATGGAATTGAAAAACCTAGAGAATAAGCTGACATTAACACGACACCTGATTGAGGTTCAGTTGCTGCTAAAGAGATAACAGCTCCTAGTATTGGTCCTGTACATGGAGTCCAGCTCATAGAGAACGCCATTCCTATAAATATAGTTCCGATGTAACCAGCAGGACGGTTCTTAATAGCAACTTTACGTTCCTTCATTAGGAATTCAAAGTTAAATACACCAATCATCACAAGGCCAAAAAATATGATTAAAATGGCACCAAGCTGCCTAATAATATCTTGATATTGTATAAAGAACTCACCTATAAAAAATGTTGAGAAACCAATCATTATAAAGATTGAAGAAAATCCAATTAAAAAGAATAATGTATGTAACAAGCTCCTTTTTCTTAACATCGCATTCTCTGTTTTAAGCTCTTCTACACTCATACCTGTAACGTACGATAAAAACACTGGATATAATGGCAAGACACAAGGTGATATAAAAGATAAAAAGCCTGCACCAAAAGCTAAAAATATATTGACATCCATAGCTACCCTAACTCTCCTTCTATTCTATACCCTAATGATATCGTAACAAATATAAACGATTAATATTGTTTGAATGCTTGAAAATTTAGTGAAATATTAAGAAAAACGTCCACTGATTAGCTTTTGCAGAGTTAATCAAAAAAAGGATAGACAAAACTGTCTACCCCTCTTGACTTTATTTTTTATTTGATTGATCCATTTGTTGGTTCATCGCTCTCATCATTTGGTTAACTTTCTTCTGTGATGGTTTTTGACCCATTTGCATCATCATCGTGCGTAACATCTGTTCATTAATTGGTGGGTTCTTCTTCAAGTAGTTCATCATCGTTTTACGAGCAATAAAGAAACCTATAACAACACCGATAATCAGTGCAGCTAGCGCGATTAATACAACCCAAATTGTACTCATTATTAAATTTTCCTCCTTCTAGTTGTCTCTTCAATAAGTATATTAAAACAACTTGTCTGTGACAATAGATTATTTTTATAGTGAATAGATATGTTTGCCAACAAACGGTGTGATCCAACCACATTCGTAAGTCTCATAATTAACCACGAATAAATGCGGGTGAAACGTTTTAAGGTATTGAAATAATAGTTGGTCTAGGTCAACGATTGTTTCGGCAAATATAGTCATATAATATTCATTCACTTTAATTAAAACGCTCTGGTTCTGATAACTAATGATAATTTGGTTATGTTTATGTTCAATAGTAAATTTTGGGTCTGCCCAATAATTTAAATGCAAAAACAAATCTTTTGCATTAGCCTTGTCCAACACAAGTTTATATTGACCTTGTGCCTCATTATCTGGGTTCTCAATCATTTGTTCATATAGAAAACGATAAACTGTATCAATTTTATAATAAAAGTGTTGAGCATAACCTGACTTGACAAGATATAAAGAATATTGATACATGATATGTCCCCCTTTTAGGACATATCATATCAATATTTTAAAGCGAAATTTGTCAAAGTTTATTTGTTATATCATTATTTTTTGTCAGAATTTCTTATTTCAAAAGAGCTTTAGCACGTGCTACAACATTTTCTACTGTAAAACCATACTCTTCAATAACTTTATTACCTGGAGCGGAAGCACCGAATGTTGATATCCCAAGAACATCACCTTCTAATCCTGTATAACGCTCCCAACCGAATGGAGAAGCCATCTCTACAGCTAGACGTGCTTTAACGTTACTTGGTAACACTTGTTCTTTATATTCATCGTCTTGTTGGTCGAATAAATACCATGAAGGCATGCTAACAACTTGTGCATTTATACCTTCTTCTTTAAGTTGTTCACTAGCCTTATGGACTAATTGAACCTCAGAACCAGAAGCTAATAAGAGTAGATCTGGTTTTTCTACCTCATTTACAACATAAGCACCTTTACGAACACCTTCTTTAGCCTTTTCAGCTGTTCCAGGTAGCACAGGTAGACCTTGTCTAGTTAAGACTAAGGCAGTTGGTGTGTCCGTTGATTGAACGGCAATTTCCCAAGCGGCTCTAGTTTCATTCGCATCACTTGGACGAATTAAGTTCAAGTGTGGCATTGCACGTAACGAAGGTAGTTGTTCAATAGGTTCATGAGTTGGTCCATCTTCCCCTACAGCAATTGAATCATGAGTTAACACATAAGTAACTGGTGTGCCCATTAAAGCGGAAAGTCGAACCGCTGGACGTAAGTAATCACTAAACACAAAGAACGTACCACCATATACTTTAACGCCACCGTGGAGTGCCATGCCATTTAAAGCGCATGCCATCGCAAATTCACGTACACCAAACCAAATATTTCGACCTGAGTAATCAGGATATTTAAAGTCTTCTTCATCTTTTAGCATGGTTTTATTAGAACCAGCTAAGTCAGCACTTCCACCGATTAAGTTTGGAATGTTTTTAGCTAATGCATTTACAACTTCACCAGAAGCAGCACGAGTTGCTAGCGCTTTAGAGTTCTCATCATAAGTCGGTAAATCAGCATTCCAAGTAGCCGGAAGTTCCCCTTTAATAGCTAATTCAAACTCTTCAGCTAACTGTGGGTGTTCAGATTTATATTGTTCAAGAAGCTGATTCCATTGATTCTCTGCTTCTTGACCTCGCTTTACTGCTTTCTCTTCAAAATCAGCTTTAACTTCATCTGGCACGTGGAAATCTTCATGATCCCAGTTATAGTGTTCTCTTACTAGTTGACGTTCTTCGTCACCTAAAGGAGCACCGTGTGCATCAGATTTACCACCTTTGTTTGGTGCACCATAACCGATGACAGTTTTAACTTCAATTAATGTTGGTTGATCTTCAGTTGCTTTAGCATCTAATAACGCTTTTTCAATAGCTTCCGTGTCATTACCGTCCTCGACACGAATGACTTGCCAACCATATGATTTAAAACGATCCTCAACACTTTCAGAGAACGAACGGTTTAAATCGCCGTCTAAAGAAATATCATTAGAATCATACATAACGATTAGCTTACCTAATTTTAAGTGACCTGCAAGAGAAGCCGCCTCTTGAGAAACACCCTCCATTAAATCACCGTCACCACAAATACTATAAGTATAGTGATCAACTAGCTCATGGTTATCTTTGTTATATTTCGATGCTAAGAACCGCTCAGCCATCGCCATACCTACAGACATAGCAATACCCTGACCTAATGGGCCAGTTGTTGCTTCAACACCATCAGTATGTCCGAATTCTGGATGTCCCGGAGTTTTAGAACCCCATTGGCGGAAGTTCTTAATGTCTTCCATTGACACTTTATAACCAGATAAATGTAATAATGCGTACAATAACATAGACCCATGACCTGCTGATAGTACAAAACGGTCACGGTTAAACCAAGTAGAATTCTTAGGGTTATGGTTCATTACTTTCGTCCATAACGTATATGCCATAGGCGCAGCACCCATTGGCATACCAGGGTGACCAGAGTTTGCTTTTTCAACAGCATCAATGGCTAATGTACGTATCGTGTTGATTGATTTTTGTTCAATATTTGTCATTAGTAATCCCCTTTCATTTCCGTTCAAATCAGTTACCACCATTTATCGTATATGGTTTAGCAACATCTGACAAGTTTTTTCATACTAAATTTATAATAAACTTAGTATACTCATACCCTCTATGTATCATTTATCACAACAAAAATTATTATAACAAAACTAATTAGAAAACAATATTAAAAACAGACTCCTTTTTAAAGGAATCTGTTAATATTTAATGCTTTTGATCATTCTCTTGATCTCGCTTTAGTTTCTCAGGTGTAACATCGGTCCCCTCAGGGTCCACAACTTTAACTGACTTCAGTTGGTTCTTAAAGGACTGTCTAAAAGCTTGTAAATACTCTTCTCTCAATTTCTTTTGTTCCTTCTTTTCTTGCTCGGTCAATCCTTCAGTCTTTGATTTATTTGCTAATTCATTTATACGCTTAATTCTTTCATCAGAAATCATAAGAAAAACTCCTTTTTATAGGCTCCTTTGTCATTTTACATGGTGATAGATTTTTAGACAAGTTTTTAAATTTTTACGAACGAATGTTTGCTTATACTGGTTAATATTGCTATAATGAACCCAGGATTAACAGTTGAGGTGAAAAAATGAAGAAACTATCAAAAAGACAAAAAGAGATTTTTGATTTTATAGTGGATAATGTGAATTTAAAAGGTTATCCCCCTTCTGTTAGGGAAATCGCAGAAGCCGTTGGACTAGCATCAAGCTCAACAGTGCACGGACATTTATCTAGATTAGAAGAAAAGGGTTACATTCGCAGAGACCCTACAAAACCAAGAGCCATTGAAATCGTTTATGATGATGGTAATACAGTTCATGAACGAGATGCATTATATGCACCATTAATTGGTAAAGTAACGGCAGGCGAACCAATCACAGCTGTAGAGAATGTTGAGGAATTTATTCCGATACCTTCTACGATCTCAGCTACTGAGGACGAAGTATTTGTGTTATCAATCCAAGGTGACAGTATGATTGAAGCAGGAATTTTTGACCGAGACATGGTCATTGTCCGAAAACAAGCAACCGCTAATAATGGAGATATCGTAGTTGCGATGACTGAAGAAGATGAAGCGACTGTAAAACGATTTTTTAAGGATGAAAACCAGTACCGACTTGAACCTGAAAACCCTACAATGGAACCGATTATATTAAATCAAGTTACCGTTCTAGGAAAAGTCATCGGTCTATATCGTGAAATTCATTAATGAGTAAAGCTGTTCCTATATTTAGGGACAGCTTTTTTAATTACTAATAAAAGCACTCAAGACTTAAGCTTTTACCACTTAAATCTCGAGTGCTGGGGATGTTAATATTATTTGGATTAATAACTACTCATGTATTGCTCGCGCTCCCAAGGGTGTACTTGAGTACGGAACATATCCCATTCGATTTCTTTGGATTCAATAAAGTGTTCAAGTAAGTGCTCACCAAGAGCTGTTTTAATGACATCATCTTTCTTAAGTTCTTGTAATGCATCATATAAAGTTGCTGGTAAGTCTTGAACGCCATTTGCTACACGCTCGTCTTTATCCATGACATAGATATTGCGATCAACCGGTTTAGGTGCTTCCATTTTGTTCTCGATTCCGTCTAATCCAGCTGCAAGCATAACAGACATAGCCATATAAGGGTTTGCTGCTGGGTCTACACTACGTACTTCAATACGTGTGCTTAAACCACGTGAAGTTGGAATACGAATCAGTGGACTGCGGTTTTGTCCTGACCAAGCTACATAACAAGGCGCTTCATAGCCAGGCACTAGACGTTTATAAGAGTTTACAGTTGGGTTTGTTACAGCTGTAAAGTTTACTGCGTGTTTTACAATACCTGCAGTGAACTGGTAAGCTGTTTTACTTAACTGTTCTTCACCATTTTCATCAAAGAATGCATTCTCTTTGCCTTTGAATAGCGACATATTTGCGTGCATACCAGATCCATTTACACCAAATAATGGCTTAGGCATAAATGTCGCATGTAAGCCGTGCTTACGAGCGATTGTTTTAACTACTAACTTAAAGGTTTGGATATCGTCACAGTGCTTAACGGCATCTGAATACTTAAAGTCAATTTCATGCTGACCTGGCGCTACTTCGTGGTGAGACGCTTCAATTTCAAATCCCATTTCTTCTAATTCAAGCACGATATCACGACGGCAGTTTTCTCCTAAATCTGTTGGCGCAAGGTCGAAGTATCCACCTTTATCGTTCAGCTCCATTGTAGGATCGCCTTTTTCGTCCAACTTAAATAAGAAGAACTCTGGCTCAGTACCAATATTAAATGCTGTAAAGCCTAACTTTTCCATACGTTCTAAATTACGCTTTAAGTTATAACGTGGACAACCTTCAAATGGTGTGCCATCTGGATTGTAAATATCACAAATGAAACGCGCTACCTTACCTTTTTCTGAAGTCCACGGGAATACAACAAATGTATCAAGGTCTGGGTGTAGCTTCATGTCTGATTCTTCAATACGAACGAAACCTTCGATTGAAGACCCATCAAACATCATCTCATTGTCTAATGCTTTGTCTAGCTGACTATAAGGAATTTCAACATTCTTGATTGTACCTAATAGATCTGTGAATTGTAGTCGGATAAATTTTACGTTCTCTTCTTCAATAATTTTGTAAATCTCTTCTTTTGTAAATTTACTCATTCTATGTTCCTCCTGTTTTTGGTCCATCTCTTAATGGTAAAACCTTGAAAGGTCTCCTTGATTGATGGACGATTTATTTAAGTAACCAGATTCAAGAAGTTCGCGACGCAATAACTGATGTAGTTCTTTTTCTGAGAGATCCTTCTTGTACTCTTTTGTGTCTGATTGCTGTTTTGATTCTTTTTCTTGAATTTGGTTTTCTCTAAGTTTTAGAACTTGCTTAATCCCTGCAAGGTTAACACCCTCATCAATTAATCGTTTAATTTCGATTAATCGATCGACATCATAGAAGCTAAATAGTCTTCTATTACCTTCTGATCTTAAAGGAGTAACTAATTGTTTTTCTTCATAGTAACGAATTTGCCTAGGACTTAACTCTGTCAACTCTGATACTATACTAATCGGAAATAATGGCATTGCTTTACGATCTTTATATTCCATCCTGCCACCTCCTAATTAATATCTATTATATTCAAAGGAAGATAATCTGTCAACAGATGTTAGGAAAGTTAACATATAAAATTTTAAAAAAGAACACAGCAGTCTTATGCTATGTTCTTATACCCTTAATTATTATTTTGTAACATCAGAAATCCTTTGGTAATGGCCAACTTTACATGTTCATAAGTTAAACCACCCTGAACATATAACGTATATGGTTCCCTGATTGGTCCATCAGCTGTTAATTCTAAACTAGCACCTTGAATGAATGTTCCAGCAGCCATGATGACATCATGCTCATAGCCTGGCATATAATCAGGATGAGGTGTGACATGTGAATTTATTGGAGACTGTTGTTGAACGACTTGGGCAAATTGAACCATCTCTTCTTTAGTCTTGAATGTTATGGACTGAATTAGATCTGTTCGATAGTCGTTCGGACCAGGTGTAGTAATATATCCATATTTTTTTAATAAATAAGAAGTAAATACTGCACCCTTTAATGCTTCACCAACAACATGGGGTGCTAAGAACAAACCTTGAAACATTTCTTGTAAACTATATAAGCTTGCACCAGTCTCTTTGCCTAGCCCGGGCGCAACCAAAAAGTTAGCGCTTCTTTCTACCAGATGTTTCTTGCCTACTATGTAGCCACCTGTTTTAACAATACCTGCACCTGGATTCTTAATAAGCGATCCAGCTATTATATCTGCACCTACATCAGTTGGTTCCTGTTTCTCAACAAACTCACCATAACAATTATCTACAAACACAAGAATCTCACTATCAATTGCTTTTACAAATTGAATCATCTTTTCAATGTCAGAGATTGTATAAGATGGTCGATTAGCATAACCCTTTGAACGTTGAATCATAACCATTTTAGTATTCGAGTTAACAACTTGTTCGATTTGCTTATAATTAGGTTGTCCACCTTCAGTTAATTCAACTTCTTTATACTGTATTCCAAAATCCCTCAATGAACCATCCACTTCACCTTTAATTCCAATTACATTTTCTAATGTGTCATAAGGTCGACCTGTTATCGACACAACCTCATCACCCGGCCTTAAATTGCCAAATAATGAAGTTGTAATCGCATGAGTACCGGAAACAATTTGTGGTCTAACTAAAGCATCCTCACTATTAAACACATTGGCATAAACTTCTTCTATTTTATCTCTTCCTGTATCATCATAACCATAGCCCGTTGTTGGGTTAAAATGATAGTCTCCAACTTGCGCAGCCCGAAACGCTTCTAATACTTTCTCTTGGTTGTATGTGGCAATATGTGAAATGGAATTATGTTGCTCTGTAATATTTTGTTCTGTTTCATCTATTATTTTATATAGTTCTGTGTACATTGTGCTATTTTCACTCACTTTGTTAATTGATTATAAATTGGCATATTAGGGTCCATATAACCTTTTACCTTATATTTCTCATCCGCTTCAATAAATTCTTGAATCTCCATAATGGATTCTTGTTTTAAACGATTAATTAATTTCCCTTGATCCGAATCAACTAAAACATCATACTGCTCCCACTCATCTTTTAACACTTCTTCAATTTTAACTAAGAGACGCTTTAAATCAGCTTCATTTTTTGCACTCATTTTAATACTAGGTTGTGAATAGGGAATAAATTCTTCTTCGAGTAAATCAACTTTATTATAAACCGTTAATACTGGTAAATGGTCTGCGCCTAATTCTGCTAATATTTCTTTTACCGTTTTCTCATGGTCAATTGCATTCTCGTTAGAACAGTCTACTACATGCAGAATAAAATCAGCTTCAGTCACTTCTTCTAAAGTCGATCGAAAAGCAGCAATTAACGACGTTGGAAGCTTTTGAATAAACCCAACCGTATCTGAAATAAGTGCATGAAAACCACTAGGAAGCATCAGACGTCTAGTTAACGGATCTAAAGTTGCGAATAATTTATCTTCTTCTAGTGAACCTTCTTTTGTTAATCGGTTAAAGAGCGTCGATTTCCCAGCATTCGTATAACCAACAATAGATATTTGAAATGCAGAATTTCGCTTTCGATTTTCGCGGTACTGATTTCTATGTTTAACAACCTGTTTTAATTGTTCTTTAATATCCGTTATACGATTTCTAATATGTCGACGATCTGTCTCAAGCTTCGTTTCCCCCGGGCCACGAGTACCAATCCCACCGCCTAAACGGGATAGTTCAATCCCTTTTCCATGCAATCGAGGTAACATATATTCTAATTGAGCTAATTCAACTTGTAATTTACCTTCTTTAGTTTGTGCGCGCATTGCGAAAATATCTAGAATAAGTTGTGTGCGGTCAATTATTTTAATATCCCAAGTGTTAGTTAAATTTCGGGATTGTGATGGGGTTAATTCATTGTTAATAATCGCAACATCAATATCGTTCTCTTGAATGTAATGTTTAATTTCTTCAACTTTTCCTGTTCCAATATAATAAGCAGAGTGAACCTTCTCACGCTTTTGAATAAAAGTCTCAATTATTTCAGCGTCTACTGTTAGGGCAAGTGCTTCTAATTCATCCATTGACGAATAAAATGTTTGATCATTTTCAGTTTGAATTTGACATCCTACTAAGATTGCGCGTTCGTTCATTAGATTACTCCTTTTAAGTTATGGTCTAAATTTAGTATGACCGTATAATTCTAGATTAAATAAAAATATAGTAAATGTCACATTAAATGTTTTTTAGAATAAGCTCAAACATAAATGAAGCCTAACACCAAATTGGGTTAGGCTTAACACTTACATTTATAATCGATTATGATTCCAAATCAATATTTCTTGAAGGTGCAAAGGTAGAGATTGCATGTTTAAAGATTAATTGTTGTTTGCCTTCAACTTCAATTAAAATTGTAAAATTATCAAATGATTTTACAACCCCACGCAATTGAAATCCATTTGTTAAGAATACAGTTAAAGGGATTTTCTCCTTACGTAATTTGTTTAAATAAGTGTCTTGTACGTTTGTAGAATTAGCCATACAAACTCCTCCTCTATCTATCTGTTATATTTATAATTCTATAAATGATTCAGCTTTCCTTCTACTTTTTTGAAAATATTTTCAAATGTGGACCAATAATTATTAGGATCGACATCATACCATTGGACTCCTGGAATCTTGTTACGATAATAAGTGAATTGCCTTTTTGCAAATCTTCTTGTATTACGTTTAATTAACTCAATAGCTCTATTACCATCATATTCACCTTTAAAATAAGGAATCCATTCTTTATAACCAATACCTTGCATTGGTTGTACAGATTCACCATATTTGTGATAAAGATTTTTCACTTCATCAACTAACCCATCCTCAACCATCAAATCCACTCTATCATTTATACGTTCATATAGTGTTTCACGTTTCATATTTAAGCCAATTATTAAAGAATCATAAGAAGTTTTAACTGTTTGGTCTTTTTCTATTTCAGACATTGACTTACCAGTTATATCATAAACTTCTAGTGCTCTAATTACTCTTCTAACGTTATGAGGATGTATTTTTTCTGCGTGTTTTGGATCAATTTCTTTTAAACGATTGTAAAACGGCTCAATACCGACTCTTTCGATTTCATTTAAAGTCTGATTGACATAGTCTGAATCACGCTTTACGTCTGAGAATTGAAAATCAAATAAAGCAGAATGAACGTAAAAACCTGTTCCACCAACAATTACCGGAAGCTTATTTTTATACTTCAATTCATACACTTTATCATGTAGGTCATTCTTAAAATTAGCTGCTGAGTACTCATCGTCAGGGTCTAAATAATCAATTAGATGATGTGGAATACCCTCCTGCTCATCTGGTGTAACTTTTGCTGAACCAATATCGAACTCTTTAAAGAATTGCATCGAGTCAGCGTTGATCACTTCACCGTTAAATCTCTTACTAATTTCAATACCTAATTTTGTTTTACCAACTGCTGTTGGGCCTATTACACTAACGACAAAAGGTTTTTTCACAAGTGACACCTTACCTTTACATAATTCGTTTAAACATCCGTTGTAGTTCATACTCACTAAAGTGTATCACAATAGGCCTTCCATGCGGACAAGTAAATGGGTCTTGGCAGGTTCTAAGTTCATTTAGTAGATAATCCATCTCTTGATGATTTAAGTAATGATTAGCCTTAATCGACCTTTTACAAGACATTAAAATTGCCGCTTCTTCTCTAATCTTTTCAATATCGATATTACGACCATCTACTAATTCGTCGACCATATCTCGAATAATTTGTTCTTCTTCACCTTCAGGGAACCAACTAGGATATGCTCGCACGATATAACTATAATCTCCAAAATTTTCTAAGAATAAACCTACACGCTCAAAAGTTTCTTTATTTTCCTCAATAATGATTGACTCTTTACTCGTAAACTCGAAGTTTAAAGGTACGGATAACTCCTGCACCTCATTAACAGGATTTCCGAGCTTCTTTTTGAAATATTCGTATTTAATGCGCTCTTGAGCAGCATGTTGATCAATCATATAAAGACCTTTATCATTTTGAGCTAATATATATGTTCCGTGAAGCTGACCAATTGGATACATGACAGGCATACGTTCTTCTACAACTGACTCTTCTTCCGCTTCTGTAAAGTTCGGCTCTTCAGGATTTTTGGTGTTCTCAATCGCGCTTTGATGATTTTCTTGAATGAGTTCCCTTTTGGGGGAAGGGTCATTAAAAACTTCATTAACCTTAAACCCATGATTAAGATCTTCAAGGTGCTCACGTTCCTCTTTTTGTTTGTTTTTATAATCAAGTGGGTCAAATGATAAGACTGTCTGCTCAGACTTAGGTTTTTCTATTTTTGCGCCAGAAGGAATAAGAGTTTGTTTGTGAAGAGCATCATAGACTGTCTGTTTTACAATTTCAAATAATTCTTTCTCCTTACTAAAGCGAACCTCCGTTTTAGCAGGGTGCACATTCACATCAACCAAATAAGGGTCCATATTCATTTGTAGTACAACGATCGGATACCTTCCAATAGGAAGAAAAGTATGATAACCGTCCAGTATTGCCTTGTTAATAGCAGGATTTTTAATAAAGCGTCCATTCACAATTAACGAGATAAAATTACGATTAGAACGTGTGATTTCTGGTTTTGCAATATAGCCCTTAACGTTATAATCTAATGAATCATTTTCTATATTAACCATATTCTGAGCAATCTTTTTACCATAGATTTGTTGGATTACTTGTAATAGATTTCCGTTTCCAGGTGTGAAAAAGATTCTTTTCCCATTATGATAGCATTCAAATCTTATATTAGGATGTGAGAGTGCCATTTTATTAATGGTGTCGGTAATATGCCCTAACTCTGTGTGAATTGTTTTAAGATACTTCAGTCTTGCAGGTGTATTATAAAATAAATTTTCTACACTAATCTCAGTTCCTTTTCGCTTAGTATGCTTTTGGATGTCTTGAATTTTACCACCATGAACCACTATTTCAGTTCCAGATTGGTGGCCAGTCGACGTTTTTAACGTCAATTGGCTTACAGAAGCAATACTAGCTAGCGCCTCTCCTCTGAAACCTAATGTTTTAACACGAAACAAATCAAATTCATCGATAATTTTACTTGTAGCATGACGAAAGAAGGCCTTTTCACAATCATCTGGTTCTATACCATCACCATCATCAATCACCTTTATTGAACGTAGCCCCGCTTCTTCTAGCTCAATTTTAATCCATTGACTATTTGCATCCACGCTATTTTCAAGTAGCTCTTTCACAACTGATGCTGGTCGCTCTACTACTTCACCGGCAGCAATCTTGTTGGACAAATCATCAGGTAATTGAACAATTTTCCCCATCATTAGCCTCCTTTAGTCCAACTTCTTTTTCAATTCATATAAGAAGTTCATAGCATCCATAGGTGTCATGTTCATTAAATTTACACCTTGTAACTCATTGATCACATCAACATTCTTCTGTATTGGTGGTTGATCATTAGTTTCAAATAAAGTTAACTGTTCATCACTTGAGCTTTGTTCTCTAAGTGCACTGGTTGCTTCATAAGTCTCAAGAAGATAATTAGCGCGATTGATAATATCATCAGGTAAATGTGCTAGCTTTGCAACGTGTACACCATAGCTTTTATCTGCTTTTCCCTCTTTTATATGATGTAAGAACACAACCTCACCATCATGCTCATCAACCTCTACATGAACATTCGTTAACTGACTTAAGGATTCTTCTAAAGCTGTCAGTTCATGATAGTGCGTAGAAAAGAGAGTTTTAGCACCGATTTGGTCATGTATATACTCAACAATAGATTGCGCTAAAGCCATGCCATCATAAGTGCTTGTCCCTCTACCAATCTCATCAAACAGGATTAAGCTATGTTGTGTGGCATTTTTAACGGCATGCTCTGCTTCTAACATTTCTACCATGAATGTACTTTGACCTGAAACTAAATCGTCCGCAGCTCCAATTCTAGTGAAAATTTGATCAAATACTGGCAGCTCAGCAAATTTAGCTGGTACAAAACAACCAATTTGAGACATAATGACAATTAACCCAAGCTGCCTCATATATGTACTTTTACCTGCCATATTTGGACCAGTAATAAGTAGTACATTGGTGTTCTCATCAAGGTTAAAATTGTTAGGAACAAATTCATCTTTCATGACTTTTTCTACTACTGGATGGCGTGCATCTTCAATATTCACAACATGAGAATCTACAATATTCGGTTTAACATAATTATTTGTTTCACTAACATTAGCAAAGCTTAACAAAACATCTAATTGACTAATGCGTTCAGCTAATAACTGTAGCGATGGAATGTAATCCTTCATTTGATCTCTGATTGCAATGAACAGTTCATACTCTAGTTCAACACTGCGGTCGTTTGCCTCTAATATAAGTCGCTCTTTTTCTTTAAGTTCAGGCGTAATATAACGCTCGGCATTCGTAAGTGTTTGCTTTCGTTCATATCTTGATAAATCAACGTTGGACAAGTTAGCTTTTGTAACCTCTATATAATAGCCAAACACTTTGTTATAACCGACTTTAAGAGATTTAATCCCTGTTCGTTGTCTTTCTTCAGCTTCTAAATTGGCAACCCATGCTTTACCATTCCTAGATGCTTCTCTATATTGATCTAATTGTTCATGGTATCCATCTTTTATAATACCGCCTTCAGTGATTGATATAGGAGGGTCTTCTGCAATACCAACATCTAAAAGTTTATAAACATCTTCATAGGGTTTAAGCTCAGGTAATAGATTTTTAATTGTAGATTCATCAATTTGAGCCAGGATATGTTGAACATTCGGTAAAGAACTTAAAGACCTTTTTAACTGCAGTAAGTCACGTGCATTCACATTACCATAAGAGATTCTTCCAGCCAGTCTTTCAATATCATACATCTCTTTTAGAGCTTCTTTAAGTTCTTCTCTTTCAAAAAAGTGGCTCATCAATGCTTCGACCTGTTGATGACGCTTTTCAATAACTGACTTAGATAATAATGGGCGATCAATCCATTTCTTTAATTTCCTAGCTCCCATAGCTGTTGCCGTTTGATCTAAGACTGATAATAATGTACCTTTCTTAGATTTATCACGGATTGATTCCATTAGCTCTAGATTACGTTTCGAATACAAATCCAATTTCATATAATGAGCTAACTCTACATATTCAACCTTTTGCAAATGTAATAGAAAACGCTTTTGCGACTTAAAGATGTATTGAAATACTCTACCGAATCCCTTAATTAATCTATCATCTTCTAAACCGTCAACTAAATACTGATATTCAGAAGGGATATCATTACCATCTTCTATAGAAATGGTAGCGTTTAGATAATGAGCTAATTCTTCTTTAGACTGATCATCAACATCACTAGGAACAACTATTTCCCTTACTGGCCTATTATATAGTTCACTAATGACATCTTTGAATTCACGTTCTATTAAACTGACGAAGCTTTCACCGGTTGATAAATCAACATAAGATATAACGAAATTCTCTTGTGTTGGTGTAATCGAAGCAATAAAGTTGTTTTCCTCTTCAGTCAACATACTCCCTTCCATAATCGTTCCTGGAGTAATCACTTGGACAACTTCTCTCTTTACTACACCTTTAGCAGTTTTGGGGTCTTCTACTTGCTCACAAATTGCAACTTTATACCCTTTTTCAATTAATGTTTTAATATAACGCTCTGCAGAGTGATAAGGAACCCCGCACATCGGAATCTTTTCGTCTCCCCCATCTCGTTGGGTTAACGTAATTTCTAATTCTTTAGCCGCCTTTAAAGCATCATCAAAGAACATTTCATAGAAATCACCTAGTCGAAAGAATAAAAAGGAATCTTTATGTTCTTTTTTAATTTGTATATATTGTTTCATCATTGGCGTGTACTTTGCCATGGTTATGTATCCCCCAATTAAATATGTCTACTCGTCATTATAGCATACGTTTTCGACAAAATTCATCGAGAGAATGCGTTTTTAATAAAACAAAAAAGGCTGAGTAACTCAGCCTTTTTAGTCTTTATCTACATCAATTTCAGCTAATTCTGCTTCTAGATCATCGAAGTCGAAATCATCTTCATCAAAACCGTTCGGCTCAATTTTAGCCCATACTTTAGTTTCTCCAATAATGTCTACTACGAATTCTCTTTCTAACTCAACTTTTACCTTACCACTATCGTCGATTGTACACTCTAATGTGTTAGGTTGTTGAGTTGCTCGAGCTACAACATCGAAGCTATTCGAGATACATTTATCGTCCTTCATAACAATTGGCACTTTATCAACGTATTGTTTTCTCTCTGTAACAACCTCTGTTTTAGTGTTATTACTATGAGAATACCAAACGTTAATGTCGTATGCTCCTGTTATTTCGACAATGCGCCCTTTCTTCTTAGCCTCATACTGATGATTAATTACCCAGCATCCTAGAATACTAGTTGGTCTATGGTTTGGGGTCACCATATGAAGAGTTTCTGTAAACTTTTTACCTTTACCACAAACCGCCTTCGTAATAATTTCGCGATATTCGCGGTCGAACATGCCTGATCCTCCTCCTTTGTTAGCCAATGTATTTTATGCAAAATAGGTATTTGTTGTGATTCTTGGCCGCGATGTTTTATGTTTCATATTCATTCATATGTAAATGCCCAATAATGTGTTAATCAATTTTATGAATACGACCTTATAAAAAGAAAAGATGTGAAGAAGATGAATGGTTAGTTTAAGAAGCGATTACGTAGTCAAAATGCGAAGGCTCCTACAGGAAGAGCATGAGCTGAAAATCACGCCAAACAAACGGGAGTGAGTTTGGAGAAGTTGAAGCATTGCCTGTGGAAAGCGAAGCATTTTGACGCAGATAATAATTTAACTAATGTTAGGAGTAACTTGACAATAAACTATCGAAGCTCAAAAAAGCCACCAGCTAAGTAATTCATTCTTAACTGGTGGCTTTTAACTATTATAATGATTCTTCTTTTTCTGGTCCTCTGCCTGTTTCACCTTTTAATACGTTGCCACCCGTTTGACGGATAATTTCATCAGTTACTTCATTGGCAATCGTATTAGTCACTCGTTGTAAAATATCATTTACAACCACTTGAGATTCCTTAAATTCTTGAACAATAGGAATTGCATCTAATTCAGCTTGTAAACGATCTAATTCTTCTTCAACGCGCTTTAAAGCTTCACCTTTACCATAGTGTTGAAGATTAACAGCTTGCTTTTGTAATGCTTTAATCTTCTTAATGTGAGCTTGAACTTTATTATTTGAGTTTATTTTAATCTCTAAATCTTTAAAACGTTCAATTTCATCGATATGTGCTAATTTCTTAGCTAATTCCTTTGCTTCTTCAACAACTTGTTGTCTTGTGAATTCTGCCATTTATATCACCTCTACTGGTTCAGCGACGGCTTCTTCAACCATTTCACCGTCTAGTGTCCACGTTTTAGTTTCTGTAACTTTAACATTAACGATTTGACCAACTGCTGATTTAGGTCCTACAAAGTTTACTAATTTGCCACGCTCAGTGTAACCAGCTAGTTTCTCATCATTACTTTTACTTGTACCTTCTACTAGAACTTTAACAACTTTACCCTTATACTTCTCCATCGCTTCTTTAGAATACTGGTTTACAACTTCATTTAAACGATGCAGACGTTTCTTCTTAACATCTTCAGATACATTATCTTCAATACGTGCAGCAGGAGTACCATCACGAGGAGAGAAGATAAATGTGTATGCCCCTTCAAAACCGACTTCATGGTAAAGTGAAATGGTTTCTTCAAATTGTTCTTCCGTTTCATTAGGGAATCCAACAATAATGTCAGTTGTTAAAGCTGCATTAGGGATTTGTTCCTTAATTTTTCTTACTAATTCTAAGTAGCTTTCACGAGTGTAACGGCGAGCCATTACACGTAAAACTTCAGAGCTACCTGATTGAACAGGTAAGTGAATATAAGGCATCAAGTTTCCACCCTTAGCAAGAACCTCAATTAAACGATCATCAAAATCTCTAGGGTGAGATGTCGTGAACTTAACTCTTGGAATATCAATTTTTCTAATTTCATCCATTAGGTCACCTAAACCATAGTCAATGTCTAAGTCTTTACCATAAGCATTAACATTCTGACCTAATAAAGTAACTTCTTTATATCCTTGAGCTGCTAAGTGTCTTATTTCTTGAATAATATCTTCAGGTCGACGGCTTCGCTCTTTACCACGCGTATAAGGAACGATACAATAAGTACAGAACTTATCACAGCCGTACATAATATTAACCCATGCTTTAATTCTTCCTTCGCGACGTTTAGGAAGGTTTTCAATAATATCGCCCTCTTTTGACCACACCTCAACAACCATCTCTTTACTCATTAACGCGTTATAAACAAGCTGCGGAAGACGATGAATATTATGTGTACCAAAGATTAAATCGACATATTGGTGTTTTTTAAGTATGCGATTAACGACTGATTCTTCTTGTGACATACAGCCACAAACCCCGATAATTAAATCTGGATTTTCACGTTTTAACGCTTTTAAGTGACCGATTTCACCAAACACCTTGTTTTCAGCATTTTCACGAATGGCACAAGTATTTAACAAAATGATGTCCGCTTCATTCTGATCTGTTGTCGCTTCATAACCCATTTCAGATAAAATACCTGACATGACTTCTGTGTCGTGCTCATTCATCTGACAACCATACGTTCTAATTAAGAACTTCTTGCCATTACCTAATCCCTGAAATTGCTCTTCAATTTCGAAGTCATCATGATATTCAACTTCTTTTCTAAGTCGTTTCTTCGCTTTTTTCATATTAGGTGGTTCATATGTTGCTTCAAAGTACTTTAGAAAGTCATCTGATGTTTTCTCTTTAAGTCTTGATAAGTTATCCTGGTCGGATTTTACGTCCGATGAATCAACTTGATTAATTTGACTCTGTTCTTTCCTTTGCTTTTCGTTCATATATTTATAACTCCTTTCAACCGAACTAAAGGACATAGACTTACCATTATCCATTAATACAGTATAAATCCTACTAAGAATTTTAACAATACACAACTATTAAATCTAAAGAAATATACTAATTTTGTCATAAAAGATATGTAAATTAACACACAAAAAACGTTCAAACCCAAAATGGATTTGAACGTTCGCTCTGTCTAATTATCTCGGTTCAACAATTAATTTAATAGCTGTTCGTTCTTCTTGATCAATCAAAATGTCCGTAAATGCTGGGATACAAATTAAGTCAACACCACTAGGAGCAACAAATCCTCTTGCAATCGCTACTGCTTTAACGGCTTGGTTAAGAGCACCCGCACCAATTGCTTGAATTTCTGCTGACCCACGCTCACGAAGAACATTCGCTAACGCACCAGCTACAGAGTTTGGATTTGACTTTGCTGAAACTTTTAATATTTCCATTACTAGTTCCTCCTTAATTGACTATTATGGTTTCATAACTAATCTATTCAGCATTCTATGGTACTATTCCTTTTATTATGAACTAGTTTTCCGAAAAATTCAAATATTACAATAACACCTAATTAAAATTAATGTGGTCAGCATTAATAAGAATTCTCTTTATATTCTTAGTTTTACCCGTTTGGTCATCAATTGAAACACTAATACCACTTAAAACTGTTCGCTCTGTTTCAGGCACTTCAAACCTTGCTGGTAAACCAGTCTTAAACTTTCGAATTATAGATTCCTTCTCCATTCCTAAGATACTATCGTAGGCACCGGTCATTCCGACATCAGTAATATACCCAGTTCCATTTGTTAAAATACGTTCATCTGAAGTTTGGATATGTGTATGTGTACCAACAACAGTTGAGACCTTTCCGTCTAAGTACCATCCCATCGCCTGTTTTTCACTCGTTGCTTCTGCATGAAAGTCTACGAATATTAAATTCGTTCTCTTTTTAGCTTCTTGTATCAATGAATCTATAACCTGAAATGGATCATCCAGAGGATTCATAAATGTACGCCCCATTAAATTAATAACAGCTATAGTCTTTTGTCTTTTCTTAATAAATTGTAAACCTGTTCCAGGTGTCCCTTCAGGGTAATTAGCTGGTCTCACGAGACGCTCTGCATCATCTATATAATCAAAGATTTCTTTTTTATCCCAAGCATGATTACCTAACGTTATTACATCAGCACCCCACTCTAAAAACTGATGGTATAAATTTTTGGTCAAGCCTTTACCATGAGCCGCATTTTCTCCATTAACAATCGTTAAATCTGCTTTATGTTGATCTTGTAAAGTAGATAAATTTTGTTTTAATGCTTGTCTTCCTGGTTTACCTACAATATCACCTATAAATAAAATATTCATACATGTACCCTTTCTATTAATAGTCTTATGTATACGTAAATAGTTACATAATCACTGTTTAAAGTCAAAAATAAAAACGGCTTATATAAGCCGTTTTTATTTCGCATATTCAACCACTCGAGTTTCACGAATGACTGTAACTTTTATATGACCTGGATAATCTAATCCTTCTTCAATCTTCTTACGGATATCTCTTGCTAATAGTGATGCCTTAGCATCATCAATATCTTCAGGTCTTACCATAATTCGGACTTCTCGACCTGCTTGGATGGCAAATGATTTTTCAACACCTTCATAAGTATCCGCAATCTCTTCAAGCTTTTCAAGTCGTTTAATGTAGTTTTCTAACGATTCACTTCTAGCACCTGGTCTTGCGGCTGATAATGCATCAGCAGCAGCTACAATAACCGAAATAATACTTGTAGCTTCTTCATCACCGTGGTGAGAAGCAATTGCGTTAATCACGACTTCATGTTCTTTGTACTTCTGTGCTAATTCTTTACCGATTTCCACATGACTTCCTTCAACTTCGTGATCAACCGCTTTACCGATATCATGTAATAATCCAGCACGTCTAGCTAACTGTTCATCTTCACCTAGTTCGGCTGCTAGTAATCCGGATAAATAAGCAACTTCTAACGAATGTTTAAGGACGTTCTGACCGTAACTTGTACGATATTTCAAACGACCGATTATCTTAATTAGATCCGGATGGATTCCATGTGATCCAATGTCAAACGTTGCTTGTTCTCCGACCTCACGGATATATTCATCAACTTCACGACGAGATTTCTCTACCATCTCTTCAATTCGGGCTGGATGAATTCTTCCATCTTGAACTAAATTCTCAAGTGCAATTCTAGCAATTTCTCTTCGAATTGGGTCGAAACCAGACAAAATAACAGCTTCAGGAGTATCATCTATGATGAGATCAATACCAGTTAACGTCTCTAGCGTACGGATATTACGACCTTCTCTACCGATAATACGACCTTTCATTTCGTCATTCGGTAAGTTAACAACAGAAACAGTTGTTTCAGACACATGTTCAGCTGCACAACGTTGCATAGCTAACGATAAAACTTGCTTCGCCTTCTTGTCCGCCTCTTCCTTAGCTCGATTTTCTGCCTCTTTAACCATAAGGGCTGTATCGTGCTCTAGTTCTTTTTGAACACGATCTAAAATCTCTTCACGAGCTTGGTCGCGAGTCAGACCTGAAATACGTTCAAGTTCTGTCTGTTGTGTCTTGAGTAACTCATCCACTTTGCTCTCGGTTTCATTTAGTTGTTGTTGTTTTTCATTTAATGATTCCTCTTTCTTCTCTAACATTAGCTCACGTTTATCTAATGTCTCACTTTTTCGATCAAGCGTTTCTTCTCTTTGCATAAGTCGATTTTCTTGCTTTTGAACCTCTGTTCGACGTTCTCTCAACTCATTTTCTTGTTCTTGACGTAAACGATGGTTTTCATCTTTCGCTTCTAAAAGAGCTTCACGCTTTGCCGATTCAGCGTTACGTTCGCCTTCTTCGACAATCTGTTTCGCGAGTTCTTCTGCACTAGAAATTTTGGCTTCCGCAATGGATTTGCGAACCAAATACCCAACAACAATACCGACAACTAAAAGCAAAATGGAGATGAGTATTGCCATACTATCCATACATTCACCTCCTCTTGCTATTCAAATTTTCTTTTTCTTTCATACATTTCAGTCGGTAATGTACAATCATTCATTTCATCATTTTTAAGTAAAAATGAAAATTATACAATTTAATTTTAAGCTTGTCTAGGCTTTGTGTCAAGGAATTGTCAAACTATTTACAGATTCTATACAGATTTACTTTCAAAATTCACCAATATTAAACAAGCTAAAATAAATATTAAAAAAAATTATTAAAAAGATAAGGTTCCCTAAGTCGAATGACAAGAGGGAACCTTAAAGTTATAAATTTATTATATTGTATATTTAGTCTAAATTTAGCTCTTCTTGACCTTCATCTATTTCTTCGTCTTCTCCACTCTTTTCAAAATTGTAGTGAGATCTAATTGCCGTTGTAATCTCATCATATACGTCACGATTGTCTTTTAAGAACTGCTTGGCATTTTCTCTACCTTGGCCAAGTTTCTCACCATTGTATGAGAACCATGCACCACTCTTCTGAACGATATCTAAATCAGAACCAATGTCTAAGATTTCGCCTTCACGAGAGATTCCTTCTCCGTACATAATATCTACTTCTGCTTGTTTGAATGGAGGTGCAACCTTATTCTTAACAACTTTAATTCTAGTCTTATTACCAACCATTTCATTACCTTGTTTTAATGTTTCAGCACGACGCACTTCAAGTCTTACAGAAGAATAGAATTTTAATGCACGTCCACCTGGTGTTGTTTCAGGGTTACCAAACATAACACCGACTTTCTCACGGATTTGGTTGATAAAAATCGCAGTTGATTTTGATTTATTAATTGCTCCAGATAATTTACGAAGTGCTTGTGACATTAAACGAGCTTGTAGACCAACGTGTGAATCACCCATCTCACCTTCAATTTCTGCTTTTGGTACAAGGGCCGCAACAGAGTCTACTACAATTATATCTACAGCACCACTTCTTACTAAAGCTTCTGCAATTTCTAATGCTTGCTCTCCAGTATCAGGCTGAGAAAGTAATAAGTCATCTATGTTAACTCCTAATGCTTTAGCATACACAGGATCTAAAGCGTGCTCTGCATCAATAAATGCTGCTTGTCCGCCTTGCTTCTGGGCCTCAGCAATAGCATGTAACGCGACTGTTGTTTTACCTGAAGATTCAGGTCCGTAAATTTCCACTACACGTCCACGAGGGTATCCACCTACTCCAAGCGCTACATCTAATGAAAGTGAACCGCTTGAAACAGTTGATACAGTTTGCCCTTCTTGTTCTCCTAGTTTCATAATTGACCCTTTACCAAATTGCTTTTCTATTTGTTTTAAGGCCATATCTAATGCTTGTTTACGATCACTCATCTTAATAAGTCCCCCTTCAATTAAGTAATTCTATCATACTACTTTTTTAATCATTTGCCAACAAAAAAGCGAATATTTGTTCTGTTTTTGTTCGTAAGAAAACACCATTTTCTCATAGCAAATCTATCACTTTTAATAAAAATTGAAAAGAAAATGATGTTTTCTAGCTCAGTAAAATTTTTTTAAATAACTTATTAAATACTTAAAACCTTCTTGAGTAGAGCGTTCACGAATAGCGTTTCGATCGCCTGAGAATACCATTTTATGTACTTCTAATCCTTTGTTTGACGAGATGGCAATAAAAACGGTACCTGCCTCCTGCCCATCAACAGGTTGATTCCCTGCAATTCCCGTAAAACTGATAGAAACATCTGTATTCATTTTAAGACGTGTTTGTTCTGCCATCGCTTTTGCACATGGCTCACTTACCGCTCCATGTTCAGATAATATGGATTGAGGTACACCAACAACATTTGCTTTTGTTTCATTCGTATACGAGACAAATGAGCCTTTTAAGATAGCTGATGCCCCTTCCTGCTGAACTATAGTTGATGCAAATAGTCCACCTGTTAAGCTTTCACACGAACTAACGGTTAAACCTTTTTCTTGACATAATTGCATTAATTGAAGTTCTAGTGGAACATGTCCATAGCCAGTAAAAAATTCGCCTACTCGTTCCATGATTTGTTGTTCAACAGGCTGAAACAATTCTTCACTTTCAACCTTATTCGACGCTTTTGCTGTTAGTCTTAACGTTACATAACCGTTCCCAGCTAAAGGTGCAATCGTTGGATTAGATTGACTTCTAATGAGGTCTTGAAGTTTAGTTTCTAATGAAGACTCACCAATTCCTTGAAAGCTTAAAACTTTACTAAATAATTGCTCTGTTAAGATTCCTTTCTGTTTCATGAAAGGAATAACTTTTTCTGATACTAGCCATTTCATCTCACGTGGAACACCAGGTAAGAAAAACCACCAAGTTCCATCATATTCATAAAATAATCCTGGGGCCATTCCTACTTCATTATCAAAAACAATGCCACCTTTAAATCCCAAAGCCTGCTTTCGATTATTCTCAGTCATCACTTGATGTCTAGTATCATAATAAGCTTGAATCTTATCCATTGATGGAACATGTATCTCTAATTGAGTTTTGAAAATTTCAGCAGCAACATCTTTAGTTAAATCGTCATCTGTAGGACCTAAGCCACCTGTCACTACAACAATATTTGAACGAGCTTGAGCTTTCTCAAAAACTGAATAAAGACGATCATAATTATCTCCTACCGTTTGCTTATAGTAAACATTAATTCCTGAGTTAGCTAATACTTCAGATATCCACGCAGAATTAGTGTCAACAATTTGTCCAAGCAACAATTCTGTTCCAACAGTAATAATTTCACACTTTGTATCTTTGATCATTTCGAATCCCTCATAACATGCCAGTTTTTCACAAAGTAATCAACACCTGAGATTACTGTAATTAAACCAGCTGCATATAAGAATACGGTACCTATAGGGAAACCAATGTAAGAAAACGGGAAATGATGTAATAATAAGAATCCTGCAGCACCAATTTGTAAAGTAGTCTTAAGCTTACCCATTTGGCCAGCAGCTAACACAATTCCTTCACCCGCTGCTACTAACCTTAAACCAGTAACAGCAAATTCACGGCTAATTATGATAATGACTAACCATGCAGGCGCCAACCCTAATTCTACAAGACATATAAGAGCTGCAGAAACAAGCAATTTATCTGCCAAAGGATCAAGAAATTTCCCTAAATTAGTGACTAAATTATACTTACGAGCATAATACCCATCGACCCAATCCGTAAAAGAGGCAATTAAAAATAAAATAGCTGCAACTAAGTGATCAACTGGTAAGACATATTCACCAATAGAATATTCTCCCCAGTCAAAAGGAACAACTATTAAAATAATAAAAATTGGAATTAAAAAGATACGAGAAATGGTTATCTTATTAGGTACATTCATTTTATAAAACCTCCAGCTCACATGAAATAAATCCTTTGCATGACGCAAAGGATTATTACTTATTCTTCCACTAACTCAATATAGATATGTTGACGAACATAGCGATTATTATCATCTGGGTGGAACTCATACTCAAGCTCTTCACCATTAACATAAATCGTTAATCCTTCAGTACTACCTAGATTTAAATAGACTTCATTTTCTTCTAGCTCAAATTCAATCGGTGAATTGTCAGGAGTAAGCATCCCATCAAAGTGTCTTTCGTCACCTTCAACTCTTAACCAGTTTTCGTTTGTCGTTTCAAGTGATAGATTTAATTGATCAACATTACTAACTTCATAGACTGTTGTTACATCACTCTCATCTGCCGAAGCTACATTGATTTGAGTTGTAGACTCTTCTGGTTCTTCCTCTTCTTGCTCTTCAGTTTCAGTTGTTTCTTCTTGTTCCTGCTCTTGCTCTTGATTATTTTCTTCATTTTCGTCTTCATCAGGCGCTGTTATAACTTCTTCATTTCCCATACCTTCATCTGGTTCAGATGCACCAGGATCCAATAAATTAATAACAGCATAGTAAATCGCAAAAATAATCGCAACAATCAACAGTACGACTAACATTTTTGGTAAGAAGTTAAAAAGAGAATTCGAACCTCCACCACTAGAAGTACGACTAGACCTTGAAGGAGTTACATAATCATAATTTTGAGTTGATGTTGAAGGCAATTCTTCTTTATGCTCTTCTAACAACTCTTCTCCATTTAAGCCTACCGCTTCAGCATATTCTCTAACGAAGGCTCGAACGTAAAACTGACCAGGAAGTACAGACCAATCATTTCTTTCTAATGATTCTAAATACCTTTTTTGTATTTTAGTTTCTTTTTGAAGATCATCTAAGGTTAAGTCTTTTTCTAACCTTGCTTCTTTTAGTTTTTCGCCTAATTGCATGCCTAACACCGTCCAATTTTATTAGAAATCAAACATAGAAAAACCATCTTGTTCATCGAATTGCGGTTTATTAATTTTATCATAAGTAATCTCTTCATCTTCATTGTTTCTGAGTTCAATAAAGTAATCAAAGTCATCCAATGTATATTCAGAATGTTGCACAAAAACATCAGGATGTTCAATCACCTTAACAGCGGGTAATTGCATAACTTCTCTAATGACTTGCCAGTGCTTATCACTTGATCGCTTGACAGACACTATTCCATCAAGAATATATAAGTAATCCTTGTGATATTCATGTTTAATTAATTGACTTCGAACTGTTTGTTTTAATAATGTACTAGAGAGAAATAACCATTTTTTATTGGCACAAACACTGGCTGCAACCACAGATTCTGTTTTACCGACTCGCGGCATTCCTCTTATACCTATTAACACATGATCGTCCTTTTTAAACAATTCCGCCATAAAATCTACTAAAATCCCTAGTTCATCTCTTACAAAACGGAAAGTCTTTTTATCATCGGAATCACTTTTTATGTATCGACCATGCATGACAGCAAGCCTGTCTCTTAATTTTGGTCGTCTAATCTTTTTAACTTGAATAGTCCTCATCGTATCTAAAATAGTGACTAGACGTTTCATATTTTTGTCATCTTTACTTAATAAAAGCATTCCTCGATGTGCGTTCTCTACACCATTAATCATAATAATATTTATCGATAACATTCCAAGCAAAGAAGCAATGTCACCTAATAAACCTGGTCGGTTATGTAGAATTTCATATTCTAAATACCAATCTTTACGTTCGTCCATCTAAAGCCCTCCAACCAAGTTCTTTTATAGATATGAAATAATTAACAATGTTAATACTATAATAAATTATTTTACTTGATAATAAAAGGATGTTTATTATATTTGTTAAAACTAATTTGTATAAAAGGAATCCCGAAAGATATAATACCTTTCGGGAAGTAAAAATTAACGATCCGTTCCTTCATTTTGAACTAATTTTACCATCATGTTAGCGATGGCATGTCGTTCTTCCTCAGAAGCTACATTCCATAAATCACGTAACATAGCCTCTTCATCATTCTTTGCATCTACTTGTGTTGCTAAATGCTCACCTACTTCATATGCAAGCTCGTTAATAGTATCTTGTGGAACGCCATTTTGTTGAGCTTGGTGTAGACGATCTCCCAAAAAGTCTTTCCACTGTTCAAAATTATCTAATACAGACATGTTAGATCCTCCTTTTAAGCATACTTTCAATTATTATTTTTTACGGAAGACCTAACATTATACACAAATTATTTAAGTTAATTGCCCACCATTGACTCTGATCACTTGCCCATGAATATATGATGAGTCAGTACTACACAAAAATGAGACAACTTTAGCGACTTCGTCCGTTGTACCTGCTCTTTTAAATGGCACATCTTCGAAAAAATCGTCAAGTTCTTCATTATTTAGATGCTTGTTCATTTTAGTTTGGATTAAACCTGGGCTAACTGCATTCACCCGAATATTGGATTGCCCAACTTCTTTTGCCAAAGCTTTTACAAAAGATATTTGCGCTCCTTTTACTGAGGAATAATATATTTCTTGGCTCGCCCCAATTTCACCCCAAATGGATGAAATCACAATGATATTTCCTTTTTGTCGATTAATCATACTTTTCAAAAACGATTTACTAATTGCAACAGTTGATTTTACATGAGTGTGATACAATTCATCTAATACATCTAAATCTGTTTCAGTTATCAGCCCATTCGCTGCTTTTCCTTGCGCGAATATAATTGTATCAACTTGAAATGGGATTGAGTTAATTAATTCATAATTATTTGGTTCATTTAAATCGGCTTGAATTGTCATGAGTATTTGATCATCGTTAAGCAACTTCTCCAATTGTGCTATTGCTTGTTCATTTTCATTAAAATGTAAAATAAACTGGTATGATTGTTGTGATAGTTCTTTTACAATAGCACTTCCAATTTCTCCACTTGCCCCAATTACTAATACGGTTTGTTTCAATTATTTTTCATCCTCAGGTAAAACCATACAAATTGAAATACGGTCATCTGAAATCCAATCATCTGTCACATCATTTACATCATTTAAGCTTAATTGTTCAAGTACTTCAAAAACATCTCGATAATCAATCCCTAAATGATGATAATGAATAAATGTATTAGCCGTACCTTCTAATTCATTAAATTCTCTTATTAACTCTCCGTACTTTTTCTTCTTTGCACGTTTAAAGTCTTCTTCATTAATCGGTTCATTTTTAATGGATAAAAGCATCTCTTTTACTTTTTGACCGAACTCTTTTGGTTTAGTAGTACTTCCACCAATCGCTGCAAAACCAAATGACTCTTCTAAATATTGTTCAAGTCTTAACTTATCAATAACCAATCCTTCTTGATAAAGCTCTTCATAATAAGATCCACTCTTTGAGAAGTATAAGTCTAAAATCATGTCTCTTACTAAGTCATTTTTTAATAATTTATCTTTTTGTAGAGATTCTTTCTTTTCTTTAACTGCAACCATGCATTTTGGAGTAGTCACAGGCATATAAATTTTTTCAATTTCCTTATACACTTCATCCTTCTCATCACCGTAGAAACGATCAATTCCATTTGGTTTATCGAAATTTTTGTTATTTTGATTTTGCTTGATTAAATTAGTCATACTGTCTAAATCAAAGTTTCCAATCACAAAAATAGACATATTCGATGGGTGATAAAAAGTGTTATAACATGTGTATAAATCTTCATGGGTGATTTCATATATAGATTCAACTGTACCTGCAATATCTATCCTTACCGGGTGATTTTTATACAATGATCCTATGGTGCCAAAAAACAGACGCCAGTCAGCTTGATCATCATACATTTTAATCTCTTGTTCAATAATGCCTTTCTCTTTCTCAACAGTTTGTTCTGTAAAATAAGGATCTTGAACAAAATCAAGTAATGTTTCAACATTTGCTTCTTCACCAAATGTACTTGAGAATAAATAAGCTGTTTGTGTAAAAGAGGTGAAAGCATTGGCAGATGCTCCTCTTTCTGAGAAATGTTGAAACACATCACCGTCTTCTTTTTCAAACATCTTATGTTCTAAGAAGTGAGCAATTCCATCTGGCACCGTTACTTTCTCTGTTTCACCAATTGGAGTAAAAGTTTGATCTATAGAACCATACTTAGTTGAAAAGATTGCAAAAGTTTTTTCAACCTCTGGCTTTGGTAATAGAAAGACATCTAATCCATTTTCCAATTGTTCATGATACATATGCTCGTTAATTCTTGGAATCTCAAATTTATTCATGTCCTTCACCTCCGTCTTCAGCTGTAAGGAAGTATACGGTATCTAATTCAACTTGGTTCGCTACTCGTACAATATCTTCTTTAGTCACGTTATTGATGGTATTTAAAACATCATCAATATCTTCGTACTCTCCTGCAACTACCTGTTGATAAAAGTATTCAACCATTCCTCCAGCACGATCGATTGTTTCTTTCAATTGATGGGTAATCGCTTTTTTCGTTTGATTAATTTCTTCTTCAGTTATTTGTCCATTTTTCATATCTTCATGTTGCTGAATGATGATTTCTTTAGCTTGGTCAAATTTATCTGGAGCAATTCCACTAAACACCAGCATTAACCCTTTATTACTCTCGAGTCTTGAAGCGGCGTAATACGCAAGAGAGTGTTTCTCACGAACATTCATAAATAGTTTAGAGTGAGGAAAGGCGCCGAACACGCCATTAAATACTGTTAATGCTCTGTAGTCTGGATCACGATATGTAATCCCAGTACGATACCCTAAATGTAATTTAGCTTGTTGAACTTTTTGTTTTTCAGTTATTTCATTTACTTTCTCAACTTTTTTATGTTCAGCACGCACCACTTCTACTGAAGGGTTTCGTTTAAAACTAAGCACTTCCTCTATTGTCGATTTAATTTTTTCTTCTTCAAAGTCGCCGACAAAAAACACATCTAATGCATCTTCTTTTATAACCTGTTCGTACGTTTTGTATAAACTTGAAGGCGTAATTTGATCCATGTCATCTAAATAGCCATGAGCATGCACACTATACTTTTCACCTTCACACATTTCATCAATTAAACGCATATTAGCATATTGCATTTTTTCATCAACGATGGATTTAATTTTATTTGTTAATGTTTCCTTTTCTTTAGTGACAATTTTAGAATCAAATTCATTATTTTCAACTTTAGGGTTTGCAGCTACTTCATACAAAAATTCTAGGCACTCTTTGACCAACTCATTGGCATCTGGAATAAACTTTTCATTTGGTACATCCAACACAAAAGTAATGACGTGATTTTCACCTTTTTTCCCTGAGTTAATCGAAAACTTTGCGCCATACAATTCATCTAATCGAAGCCTTAATGCTTTTTCTGATGGATAAAGTTTCGTGCCTTTTTGTAACACAAAAGGTAGTAATGCTCTTTCGGTAATAGTATTTCGGTCTAAAGGCCTTGCGAACTTTAACGCAATTGTATTTGTTTTAAATTTCTTTGTTTGTATTAAGTGTAAATTATATTCATTCTTTTCATAATGTTGATGAGATAATTTTGGCATATTATACCTCCTTTTTTACTCTAATTTATATTCTACCCTAAATAACAATACAATACGAAAAAATCCCTCTTAAAGTAATAAATTTACCTAAGAGGGATTTCGATATTTTATTACCTAGACCCTTTAATAAAAGGTGTCCCAAGTGATTTTGGTGCATCTGCTCGACCTACAAGTCCTACTAAAGCAAAAATCGTTAATACATAAGGTGCAATTTGTAAGTAAACAGATGGGATATTCTCTAGGAGTGGTACACCACTTCCAATTACACTTAAACTTTGAGCGACCCCAAAGAATAGCGCAGCCCCTAATGCTCCAATAGGATGCCATTTCCCGAATACAACTGCTGCCAAAGCAATAAATCCTTGGCCACTGATTGTTCCTTGATAGAAGTTCCCAGCAAATGTTAATGCAAAAATTGCACCACCTGCTCCACCAAAGAAACCAGATAACATAACAGCTATATATCTCATTTTATTTACGTTAATACCCACCGAATCTGCCGCAAACGGGTGTTCACCAACTGATCTTAAACGTAGTCCGAATGGTGTCTTAAAAATCACATACCAAACGACAAAAGCAAGAATAACTGCAATCCAGTTAGTGTAATACGTATTTTCAAAAAAGATCGGTCCAATCAAAGGAATGTCACTTAACAGTGGAATATCAGTAGATCTTAACATCCCTTGAACCATATCAGTTTGACCTTTTCCATAAATTTGTTTAATTAAAAATAACCCAATTCCTAATGCTAAAAAGTTAATCGCTACACCACTTACTACTTGGTCTGCTCTAAATGTAACAGTTGCAATGGCGTGTAAACTTGCAAAGAGAGCCCCTACAATAGCAGCAATCAATATGGAAACCCATGGTGTTAGTGTAGAACCTAATACGGAATATAAACTTAAGTTGACAACGACACCAATAAAGGCCCCCATAATCATTAAACCTTCTAGTCCGATATTAATAATTCCAGATCGTTCACTAAGTACTCCTCCTAAAGCTGTAAAAATAAGAGGGGTTGCGAACATGAATGCTGATGGAATGATGGATTGTAAAACGTCTATAAAAGTACTCATTTAGTTCCCCCTCCCTTTGCTTTGAAGTTTGCTACGTAGCTTTTCATATCCTTTAATTAATTGCTCTCTAAACAAGATAATCATATAGCTGGCTGCAACAAAGAAAATGATTAAAGCAGTAATGATATCTACTAACTCATGAGGAACGCCAGCACTTAAAGGCATATTTAACGCCCCATTTTTAAGAACACCAAATAACCCTGCTGCCAATACAACTCCAATTGCTGTATTACCACCTAACAAAGCAATGGCAATTCCGTCAAATCCAATGTTCGTAAATCCATTATTTAACGTCATATAACCAAAGTTACCAATACCCTCCATAGCACCAGCTAACCCAGCAAAACCACCTGAAATGGCCATAGAAAGCATAATATTGCGTCTAACACTCATTCCAGCATACTCTGATGCTTGAGGGTTATAACCTACTGCTTTAAGCTCATAGCCATATTTAGTCTTTTCAATGAAGTACCAGTAAAATAACGCAGCACCAATGGCTAATATAATACCAGCGTGTACATTGGAGTTCGGCATTAACTGACTGAGCCATTCCATTTTTAGTGAAGCAGTTTCAGCGATGTGCTCAGTACGCTCAGATCTTTCTGTTAAAACATTACGAATAATAGCGTTTACCGAATATAGTGCAATATAATTCATCATAATCGTTATAATAACTTCGTGTACATAAAACCTCGCTTTTAAATAACCTGGAATGAAACCCCAAAGTCCACCAGCTAAAATAGCTGCAAGTACAGCTAAGGGTAAGTGAACGAACGTTGGTAAATCAAATGTAATTCCAACCCATACCGACGCTAACCATCCAACTAACACTTGACCTTCAACACCGATATTTAACAAACCTGTTCTAAACGCGAATGCAACAGCTAAACCTGACAATATATAAGGTGTAATTAAACGAATTGTTTCACCAGTATAATATGGTGTATCAAATGCTCCATTCCAAAGTGCAACATATCCCTCAATCGGATTGTAGCCGAAAATCAGCATAATGAGGGCACCGGCTAATAAACCAAAGAAAATTGATACTAGCGGTATCCATGCTCCGGTTATTTTCTGTAGATTCATTTATGCTTCACCTTCTTTCTTGCTGCCTGCCATAAGTAAACCTAGCTCATCATGATCTGTCTCATCAGGCTTAACTTCAGCCACTATTTTCCCTTCGTAAATCACAGCAATTCGATCACTTAAATTAAATATTTCATCTAACTCAAAAGAAACTAATAAAACAGCCTTACCGTTGTCCCGTTCCTCAATCAATTTCTTATGGATGAATTCAATGGCTCCAACATCAAGTCCACGGGTAGGTTGAGCAGCAATTAAAAGATCCGGTGAACGGTCTATTTCCCTACCTATAATTGCTTTTTGTTGGTTACCTCCAGATAAAGACCTTGCTAAAGTTGTTTCATTTGGAGTACGTACATCATACTCTTCTATTAATTTTTTAGCATATCTATAAATCTCTTTAAAATTTAAAGACCATTTTGAAGAGAATGGCTTCTTATAATAAGATTGTAAAACCATATTTTCAGCAACTGGAAAATCTAAAACTAACCCGTATTTATGTCGATCTTGAGGAATATGCGAAAGCCCTTTTTCATAAATAGATCTCGGTTTTAGATTTTTAATAGATTCGTTGTTTAATAGAATGTCGCCATTTTCTACTTTTCTCAATCCTGTAATGGCTTCAATCAACTCAGACTGTCCATTACCATCTACACCAGCAATCCCTACAATCTCTCCTTGTCTAACGTTAAGATTCAATTGTCGAACCATATCAACATTTCTTTGGTCCTTTACAACAAGATCTTGAATATCTAGTACAAGATCTTTAGGGTTTGCTTTTATTTTTTCTGTCTTGAAACTAACGTCTCTACCGACCATCATAGACGCTAATTGATCAGTCGTCGTTTCATTTATATCTACTGTACCAATTCCTTTTCCTCGTCTAATAACCGTACATCGGTCTGCAACCTGCATAATCTCATTTAACTTATGAGTTATTAAAATGATTGACTTACCCTCGTTTACTAACGATTTCATAATTTCCATTAGTTCTTCAATCTCTTGAGGAGTCAAAACGGCTGTAGGCTCATCTAAAATCAAAATTTCTGCTTGCCTATATAACATTTTTAATATTTCAACACGTTGTTGCATACCAACTGAAATATCACGAACAAGCGCCTTAGGATCAACTCTTAACCCATATTGATCTGATATAGCTTGTACTTCTTTCTCAGCATCTTGAATATTAACTTTTAGCCCTTTTTTAGGCTCAGATCCCAAGACGATATTTTCAGTTACTGTGAACGTGTCAACCAACATAAAGTGTTGGTGAACCATCCCAATCCCTAACTCATTGGCAATGTTGGGACTTGTAATATTAACATCTTGATTATTAACTCTTATTTTGCCTTTTTCAGGTTGGTAAATTCCAAAAAGGACATTCATTAATGTTGACTTTCCAGCACCATTTTCCCCGAGCAAAGCATGTATTTCGCCTTTTTTTACTTGTAAATTTATGTTGTCATTCGCTACGATACCAGGAAACTCTTTTCTAATATCTAGCATCTCTATAACATAATCCATCTCTTCACCCCTCGATCAATATGCATTATTGCAAGTAGATTATGTATAAAACGGAAAAGGCTAACCGCCTTTTCCGTTATTTATGATTTACAGATTATTTAAGTAATCTTCTAATTCATTATGATCAGATGGAACTGATACTTCATCGTTCTGGATTTTTTCTTTCCAATCCTCAACAGCAGAAGCAATATCATCTGTGAAAGCTTCTTCGTTTGTATCAGCTACGGCAATACCATCATCTGATAGACCGTACTCAATCACTTCTCCACCAGGGAATTCTCCATTCTTAGTACGTTCAATAACGTCTTGAACAGCAACATCTACACGTTTAACCATTGACGTTAACGTTACATTATAATCGTCAACTTGACCTTCTTCATACTGGTCACGGTCAACTCCAATTACCCAAACGTCTTCATCAGGGTTATTGCTTTTAATGTCTTTGGCTTCATTGAACACACCGTTACCTGCACCACCAGCTGCATGATAAATAACATCAGCACCGCTATTGTACATACTGTTAGCAATTTGACGTCCCTTACCAGCATCTGAGAATGATTCAGCATAACGTACATCTACTTCAATATCAGGGTCTACTGATTTAACACCAGCGACAAACCCAACTTCGAATTTGTTAATAAGTGGGCTATCCATTCCACCAACAAAGCCAACTTTACCTGTTTCAGATTTCATTGCTGCAGCAACACCGACTAGGAATGATCCTTGATGTTCCTTGAATGTAACACTTGCAACATTGTCACCTTCAGCTACATCATCAACTAATGCATATTGAGAATCCGGGTTCTGAGCAGCAACAGTTTCAATCGCATCAAGAAGCTTATAACCGATACCAAAAATCAGCTCATATTCCTGTTGTGTTAGACGTGTAATATTTGATTCGTATTCAGAGTCTTGATTCGACTGTGCGTAATCAAAATGTTCGCCTTTTTCTAGACAATACTCATCACCATAAGCTTGTAAACCTTCCCAAGCTGATTGGTTAAATGACTTATCATCTACTCCACCTTCATCTGTAACGATTCCAGCTTTGATTGCATCCTCATCAGGTTCGCAATCTTTTTGAGTTTCACCTTCACCATTTCCGCTACCACAAGCAGCTAAAATTAGTGAAAGCGATAACAAAATAACTAAAAATAAATTCCACTTTTTCATAAAGTTCCCCCCTGAAAATTAAAAATGAGAAAGAAACAAAATTGCAAAAATCGTCACAATTTTGAAACCTTCTCAATAACTATACCACGAAAGACCTATGAAATTAAATAGAAAGTAAATTTTTAATATTATGAATTAGATGTTTGTTGCTGCTCTTCTTCTTGATATTGACTAACTAATACCTTTCTAGGTTTACTACCTTCATATGGGCCAACAATTCCTCGTTCTTCCATAGCATCAATTAATCGTGCGGCTCTAGTGTAACCAACTCTAAATTTCCTTTGAAGCATTGAAACACTCGCGCTCTGCATGCTAACAACTAATTGAACCGCATCCTCGTACAATTCATCATCTACATCATTTGTCACTTCACTTACTTCATCAGGAATCATCTCTTCTTGGTACTGTGCTTTTTGTTGTTCGACACAATACTCAACAATTCGTTCCACTTCCTCATCAGACAAGAAAGCACCTTGGACACGAGTAGGTTTAGAAGCACCAACTGGGAAGAACAACATGTCCCCTTTACCGAGTAACTTTTCTGCTCCCCCACCATCAAGAATTGTACGTGAGTCAGTTTGTGATGATACACTAAAAGCTATTCTTGATGGGATATTGGCCTTGATTACACCTGTAATGACATCAACTGATGGTCTTTGTGTTGCAATAATTAAATGTATACCAGCAGCACGAGCCATTTGAGCTAATCTAGTGATTGAATCTTCTACCTCATTTGACGCAACCATCATAAGGTCTGCTAATTCATCAATTAAAACAACGACATAAGGTAGATGAGGGTGATTCTCTTCCTCTTTTTCATTAATTTTATTAATGTACTCATTATAACCTTCAATATTACGTGTACCCGTATCAGAAAATAAATCATAACGTCTTTCCATTTCCGATACGATTTTCTTTAATGCTTGTGAAGCTTTCTTCGGATCTGTAACAACGGGTGCTAATAAGTGTGGAATACCATTGTACACATTTAGCTCTACTTTTTTAGGGTCAATCATCATCATCTTTACTTCATGAGGTTTAGCTCTTAATAGAATACTAGTAATAATTCCATTTACACACACACTTTTACCACTACCTGTTGCACCAGCAATTAGAAGGTGTGGCATTTTGTTAAGTTCCGCCGTAATAGCTTCCCCAGCAATGTCCCTTCCAAGTCCAAACAAAAGTTTTGATGGATTCGTTTGAGCATATTGCACAACTTCTCTTAACGATACTTGTGCAACTTCTGTGTTCGGCACCTCAATCCCAATAGCAGATTTTCCTGGGATTGGTGCTTCTATACGAATATCTTTTGCGGCAAGTGCTAAGGCTAGATCATCATGTAAGTTAACTATTTTACTTACTTTAACCCCCACATCAGGATAAACCTCGTATTTTGTTACAGCTGGCCCAACGTGAACTTTTGTTACTTTAGCTTTCACTCCGAAACTATGAAACGTTTTTTCTAGTTTTTGCACGGTTGATTGAATTTGAGATTTTTCATGTTGCTGTGAGTGAGCTACTGGACTCTTTAACAGTTGTAAAGATGGTAGTTTATAAGATTCATTCTCAACCTCTGCCATAGGTAAGGTTTGAATTTCATCAGTTTTTGTATCAGCGTCATCTTCTTGCTTAACCGTCTCTGTCCACTGCTTTGTCTCAAGTTGATCTGACGATTCATCTACATACTCTTGAAAATCTTCAATAACAGGTTCAGATTCAGACTGTTTAATCTCATTTTGTTCAATATTATAAGTTGTTTCAGTTACAGGTTCATCAGCTTCCGCTTCTTTTTCCTCAAGTCGTTTAGCTTTTCGTTCCTTCCTTTTTTCCTTGAACGATTGAACAATTGTTAAGAAGTGATCAATAATCTTTCTAAGTACGTCAGATATTGATTTCTCACTCAGTAACATAAACCCAATTAGAACACCAAAAACAGCTAATACTTTGGCACCCGCCGCAGATAGAAGATAATAGCTAAGTGCAAATAAAGATGCACCAATCATACCCGCACCAATATATTGGTAGCCTACTTCTCCTGTCTGATAACTTTCATAATAATCCCAAGTGATACCAAAAATATTTTGTTCTTGATATTGAGCTACAATTAAATCAAATGTTTGTACATGAGTGAATAATAGAACAGAAGCAAATAAAATATAAAACCCAATCCATTTAGAAGCTTTAAAATCGGGCCATTTTCTTTTCAGCATTAAATAAATTCCAATCACAAATAACGCTAAACTTACAACTATGTACCAAAATCCAAATAACCATTGAAATAGGGTTACAAACACATGAGGAATAAACCCTTCTCCAATAGAACTAATTCCACTAGAAAAGATGGCACTTAATATTAATAGTAAACCAACTAGTTCAAACTGTAATACGTGACGTTTTTTTCGTCTTGTTTGTTTTTTCTTCTTTTTACGTTTAGCCATCGTATCCCCCCAAAAATAAGGAAGCAGCCGTGTGTAGGCTGCTTTGCTGTGATTATTATTATACCATAGTTATCCATTGATTTGGATAAGTCTTTATAAGTAATATGTTGTTCCTGGCTGCAATTCTTTGTTCAAATAATCAGCAGGGTCAGTTGATGTCATGTGTACAATTTGATAACCATTTAAACCAGGATCACGACGCAACTTGACTGTAGCATGGTTAACCGTTACAAATTGATAGACACTATTATCTTCGTCTTCGAAGATTTCTTGTTCGTTTAAAGGCGTATATAGTATCATTGTACCACCTGCTCTCCTTTATTAGCATCAATTAATTCATTTAACTTAACTATTGCCTCTTTAACACCACCGACATCATCAATTAACCCACAATCAACCGCATCTTTTCCCACTACATTTGTACCGATATCTCTTGTTAAGTTACCTTTAGCAAACATTAATTCCTTGAAATCTTCTTCAGTAATATTTGAATGTTTAACAACAAAGTTTATGACGCGATCTTGCATTTTATCTAAGTATTCAAACGTCTGTGGTACACCAATAACTAGGCCAGTTAACCTAATTGGATGGATTGTCATCGTGGCTGTCTCAGTAATAAAGGAATAGTTAGCAGAAACAGCAATTGGTACACCAATTGAATGACCACCACCTAAAACAATTGAAACAGTAGGCTTAGATATCGTTGAAATCATTTCTGAGATAGCTAAACCTGCCTCAACATCTCCACCGACTGTATTAAGTAACAAAATCACACCTTCAATTTTAGGGTTTTGCTCAATTGCGACAATTTGAGGAATTAAATGTTCATATTTTGTTGTCTTATTCTTTTGTGGCAATTGTAAATGTCCTTCAATTTGTCCAATTATAGGTAGCACATGGATATTTGACTCAGGTGCTTGTGGTACATTCGTTTGTCCTAGTTGCTTAATTTTATCCATTAGTGAACCTTGCGCATCATCTTTGTTGTTCTCATCATTTTGTTGATCGTTTTGTTGTTCTTTTTTCTTTTCATCTGACATTGTAAACACCTACCTTTCCCATATAGTGTTTACAAATGGTAACTCTTCATACAAAAAGACTCCATTCAATTTGAACAGAGTCTTTAACAACTTATTTATTCACTCAAGCTAAATCGCTTCTTAATTGTTGTTCTTCTTCTTTAGTTAATGGCACTAACGGCAATCTTACAGAACCAACAGATATGCCTGAATGGTTCAATGCTGTTTTTACAGGTACTGGTGACGGTGCCTTAAAGAATGCTTTCATCTTAGGTAGTAATTGTTGGTGAAGTTCTGCGGCTTTCGCCACGTTACCTTCAAAGTAGGATTTCACCATATCTTGCATTTCATTTCCATATAAATGAGATGAAACAGATACAATTCCATCCCCACCGACAGATATAATTGGAAGTGTGAAACCATCGTCCCCACTATATAATTTAAAATCATCATCTGTTTGATCAATAATTTCGGTTATAGCTAATAAATCTTGGCTTGATTCCTTAACCGCTACAATGTTTGGTATTTTAGATAGTCTTACTATTGTTTCAACAGACATATTAACTGATGTTCTTCCTGGGATGTTATACAACATTGCTGGTAAATTTGTCGATTCAGCAATAGCTTTAAAGTGTTGATATAAACCTTCTTGATTTGGTTTATTGTAATATGGTGAAACCAATAACACTGCATCTACACCTGTAGCTTCAACTTTTTGAGTAAACTCAATCGTTTCTTTTGTATTGTTACTGCCCGTTCCCGCAATTACAGGAATACGTCCATTAACAATCCCAGCTACATGTTTGTATAAAGTTAATTTCTCATCTTTTGTTAATGTAGGTGACTCACCTGTTGTTCCACCAACTACTAATGCATCGGTTCCGTTATTGATAAGATGTTCAACTAATTCTTCAGTTCGTTTTAAATCTAATTCATTTTGATCATCAAAGGGTGTGACCATTGCCGTTAAAATGTTACCAAAATTCATGATTAATCTCCTTTCTTACCTAAAAAACTATCATGAAGAGCATTGACTGCCACTTCTAAGTCCTTCTCTTTAATTAATACCCAAATAGTCGTATGACTATCAGCAGATTGTAAAATTTGAATATTTTTTGTTGCCAATGCTGTTACGATTTTAGAGGCCACCCCTGGCACACCTTGAATTCCAGCACCTACTGTTGCAATTTTTGCACAGTCTTCTTCAATATTGTACTTTAAATCTAATGATTCAATAATCGATTTAGTCAAGCGCCATTTTTCTTTAGGAACTGTAAATGTAATACCTTTTGTTGAAATGTTAAAAAAGTCAACAGAAATACTAGCTTCTGCTAGTTTTGAAAACACTAATTCATGTAATTGAATTAATTTTTCTTGCGCTTCAATATTTATTTGATACAACCCAGAAACTTGAGCAATTCCAGTTACTAATGTATCTGTTATGGAACGATCTATTGAACTATTTACTTTAGATGTAACTAAAGTGCCTTCATCATTCGAATAAGTTGAACGAACCCTTAAAGGAATCTTCTCTTGCATTGCAATTTCAACTGCTCTTGGATGAATCACTTTAGAACCCTCATAAGCTAGGTGTACAATCTCGCTGTAAGTCATCGCTTTTAGAGTTTCGGCATGCTTAACAAGTCTTGGGTCTGCTGTTTTAATCCCGTCTACATCCGTAAATATATCAACGAATTCAGCATTTAATGCTGCACCTAATGCAACAGCCGACGTATCTGAACCACCTCGACCTAAAGTTGTCATATAGCCAAAACTATCTTGACCTTGGAAACCTGCGACAACTATTACCTGATTAGTGTTAAATAATGTGTTAATTAATTCGGGATTAACCTTTTCAATTCGTGCGTTAGTAAAATCACTTGTAGTCATAATCCCTGCTTGAGCACCAGATATCGAGGTTGCAGATAATCCTTGGTTTCTTAATTCATTAGCAAACACAACCGAAGATATTACTTCTCCACAAGACATTAATTGATCAAGTTCCCTTTGAGAAACTTGATGGTCAGGAAATTGTATTAAATCCAGTAACGTATCAGTGGCGTAAGGTTCTCCCTTACGCCCCATAGCTGATACAACTACTACGACTTGATGTCCTTGATCAACAGCACTTTTAACATGCTGAATAGCTAGGGATCTCACATCTTGATCTCTAACCGATGTCCCCCCGAACTTTTGAACTATGACAGTCATTTTAGCCCTCCAGGTTGTTGAATCAGTTTTTGTGCAATTTGAACTGAATTCCAAGCCGCACCTTTAAGTAAGTTATCGGATACAACCCAAAAATGGAACCCGTTGTCTACATCAAGATCTTTACGCACACGCCCTACAAATACATCTGTTTTACCTTCAGATAAAAGTGGTGTAGGGTAAACTTGATTATTAATGTCATCTTCAAGGACTAATCCTTCTTTATCACTTAAAGCACTTTGTAAGTCTTCAACGCTTAGATTGCTGTCGTTTACTTCAATATACACACTCTCAGCATGTGAATAGAAGAATGGAAGTCTTACGCAAGTTGCTGCAACTTTTAATTCATCATTATGCATAATTTTTTTCGTTTCATTAATCATTTTCATTTCTTCGAATGTATAATGATTATCCTCAAACACATCAATTTGAGGTAAAGCATTAAACGCGATTGGATAATGCTTTGGTTCAGACTTAACTGGTAAAATATTAGCCTCAGCCTCTTCCCCATTAAGCATCGCTTGAGATTGTGATTTTAATTCTTCAATCGCATCATTACCTGACCCTGATACTGATTGGTAAGTTGAAACAATAACACGACTTAAACCAAATTTTTGTTTGATTGGTTCAAGTGCAACAACCATTTGAATCGTTGAACAGTTTGGATTCGCGATGATTCCTTTGTGTTTTTGGATATCTTCAGGATTTACCTCTGGTACCACTAAAGGTACATTAGGATCCATTCTAAATGCACTTGTATTATCAATTACAACTGCCCCACGTTCAACTGCTTCGTGAGCTAATTTTTTTGAAACTGAACCGCCTGCTGAAAATAAGGCGATATCAACACCTTCAAATGCTTCAGGTGTTGCTTCGATAATTTCAACAGAATCCCCTTTAAATGTTACTGTTTTTCCTGCGGAGCGCGCAGAAGCTAACGGATATAGTTTTTCAACTGGAAAATCAATTTGTTCCAGCATTTCTAACATTTTCTGACCTACAGCTCCTGTTACTCCAACTACTGCTACATGATATTGTTTGTTTTCTGCCATGTTGATTCCCTCCTCGAAACACTTTAAGGACATTTTAACACAATTAAAAATTTCTTAAAGTGGTATATCTAGTATTGTCTTAATAATGGTTGTAATTGTTGCCCTTCTATAGCGCTTTTAATAGTCTCAGGTAATAGATTCATATGTGCCACGAGTGATGTTGGTTTTTTAACTGGATCATCCTGCCCAAACGGAACAAAATAAACATTTTTAGCAGCTAACAATTTAGCTAAATTAGTACCATTTAAACCTAATGCATCATTCGTTGAAATGGCCAAGACCACTGGTTTACGATTACGTAATGTTGCTTTTGCTGCCATTAAAACGGGAGAGTCAGTTAATGCATTAGCAAATTTACTTATAGAATTACCTGTCATCGGAGCAATAACCATACAGTCTAAAGGCTCCTTAGGTCCTAGTGGTTCGGCTTCAGGAATGCTTGATATTAAAGATTTTTGTGTGATTTCTCTTATTTTGTTTAAATGGTCTGCTGCATCACCAAATTTTGTATCAGTTGATTGAACGGTATAAGATACAATTGGTACGACCTCTGCCCCTAAATCCATTAACGTTTGAAGTTGCGGAAACGTCTCATCGTACGTACAATGTGAACCTGTTAATCCAAAACCAATTCTTTTTCCTTTTAAATCCAATGAGAACAAGCTCCTTTCTAGGCTTTCTCTAACATGATGTTATGAATGACGCGAGCTAGAATCATACCAGCTGTTTTAGGCGCCACCAATCCGGGTAATCCAGGTGCTAACATCGCTTTGATTCCTCTTTTCTTGGCAAATCGGAAATCAACGCCCCCTGGTTTTGAAGCTAAATCAAAAATCAAACTATCTTTAGGAAGAGCACTAATTAGTGATGGGGTAACAATCAATGATGGGATCGTATTAATTAAAATGTTGCAATCATTTAATGACTCTTCTAACTCTTCATACTTAAGAGGGGTAGCTTGATATTCAAAAATGCGAGCCAACTCATCTTCATGCCTTGAGTAAACCGATACATGCGCGCCTAAGCCTTTAAAAGTATGAATTAAGGTCTTTCCAACACGACCTAAGCCCAGTATTGTTACATTTGAGTTATGGATTGTAAAGTCAGTTTGTTGGATTGCGAACATGACTGTACCTTCTGCTGTGGGTATTGAATTATATATTGCGACATCGTCACGGTCAAAAAGTTTAATAATCCTACTTTGAAAGTTAGTTAATTCACTTAAATAAGGTGTCATAATTCCCGTGAACAACAAACATTGGTCAGAAAATCCCTCCAACCATTCTTCCGTAATTTGTGGAGACGATTCAGCGTAATGGCCTTCAGCATAGCCTTTTTGATCCAAACCAGTTACGGGTAAAATGATTGCATCAATCTTTTCCTTAGGTATGTGATCAATATCTGATAAAAATAGACCTTCAATTTCATCTTCTAACTCTTCAAATCCAATCGCATAAATAGTAGCATCTTTTTCGATTAACTGCTTCATCATCTCCACATGTCTAGTGTCACCGCCAATAACGACAATAGATTTTCCAGTTAACATTACATCACCTCGCTTACGTCATTCAATCCAATATATCTTATGTCATAGCCCAAAAAAAGTGAAAATCAGAGAATGATAAAATGGGTTTTAGGCAAAAAAGTATCTAGATTATTTAATTCTAACCAATAAAAAATCGAGCTTTAGATATTTTCATATCTTAAGCTCGACTAACGTAAAAATTAATTTTTTTTAGGTTTAACAATGATCATATCTTCTCCAATTACTTCAATGTCTTTCCATTTAATTCTGGAATTTGTTTCGCCCTTCTTAAGACCTAACATTGAAAAATCTTGAATAACAATCGATTCGATACGTCCAGTTTCTGGATTAATTTCAAGGTCTGTATGTCCTAAGATTCCCAAACGTTCACCCTTATAGGCATCAATCAATTCTTTACCAGTTAAGTCACGGTAACGCATTATTCATCACCTCTAATACCCATTATACGTCTAAAGGAAGAATACATGCCTTAGAAGGTGAATCATTAAATACTTTAGCTGCTAAATCAATAACATCATCTCTAGAAATTGATTCAAATTTACTTATCAATTGATCTAATGATAAATGCTTTTGATTGAGAAGTTCATTCATGCCATTTCTGTGCATTCGACTATTAGGGTTTTCTAAACCTAGAACTAAATTTCCTTTTAACTGTTGGATTGTATTATTGATTTCTTTTTCAGAAACCATCCCTTTTTGTAATTCTATTACTGTATTATGAATTTCTTCTTCTAATTGACTTAGTTGCTCAACTGTAGTGGCACCATATACTGTTATCAAGCCATTATCTCGGAAGGCGTTATGATAAGAGAAGATTGTATACGTTAATCCTAAGTCTTCCCTAATCTTCTGAAATAGTCTTGAACTCATGCTTCCACCTAAAATATTATTTAAAATATTAATTTCATAAATGGACTCATTCCCAATAGGTACTCCCTTATACCCTAAACACAAATGGGCTTGAGAGGTATCTTTTTGTTTTTCCATAGATTCATTTTTATAATAATCCATTAAAAGATCTGTTTTTGAAGATGAATTAGGAATTTGTAGAAAGACATTTTTTACCTTTTGAGATAGATGTTCGGTTATATTACCAGCAACAGATACAACGATGCGATCAGCTGTATAAAATGCCTGTTTATAAGCTAATATATCATCTCGAGTTAACTTTTCTAATGTTTTCTGATCACCTAAAATTGGCTTTGATAATGGATGATTTTTAAAACTTATATCGTGTAGGTAATCATGAATAATGTCATCCGGTGTATCTTCAGTCATAGCAATCTCTTCATATATGACATTTTTTTCTCTTTCTAATTCTTCTTCATCAAAATTAGAATTCATCAACATATCATACATTAAATCTAATGCAAAATCTGCATGTTGATCCATTACTTTTGCATAAAGGCACGTGTATTCTTTCGATGTAAAAGCGTTTGCATGACCACCAATAGAATCGAATCCCTCTGCAATGTCACGAGCTGATCTAGTTGACGTACCTTTAAAGAGCATGTGCTCGATTAGGTGTGAGATACCGTTACAATGGTCTCCTTCATATCTAGAACCAGAAAGAATCCAAATACCAATTGAAACAGATCTCAAGGCAGGTAATTGTTCTTCAACAATACGTACGCCATTATGTAATTCAACACGGTTAATCATTCCTCACTATCCCTCCCTTTTGAAAAAATATTTTTTTATCCTAACTCATGATGATTGAGTATTCATTCAATTTATACTAAAAAGAAAACTTGGCTACTGCCAAGTAAATATCGTTATAACAGAGCACAGTAAAAAGAACTGGTTTTACCAGCTCTGTTTACTGCGTTTCTTCTTTAGCCTCTTGTTCTTGTAATGCAGCTTTTCTAGAGAGATTAACTCTACCTTGGCGATCGATTTCTTTAACTTTTACTAACATTTCATCACCTATATTAGCAACATCTGTAACATTCTTAACATGTTTTTCATCTAGCTCACTAATATGGACTAAACCATCTTTACCGCTGAAGAGCTCAACAAAAGCACCGAACTTCTCAATTCGTTTAACCTTACCTAAATAAATCTGACCTACTTCAACTTCACGTACTAAATCTTCAATGATTTTCTTCGCCAGAGCGATTTTCTCTCGATTAGGAGATGAGATGAAAATCGTACCATCCTGTTCAATGTCAATTTTAACATCTGTTTCTTCAATAATCTTATTGATTTGTTTACCACTTGGACCAATAACATCTCTTATTTTATCAGGGTTAATGTGCATTGACTCAATCTTAGGTGCAAACTCTGATAACTCTTCTCTAGGCTCAGAGATCGTTTTCATCATATGATCTAAAATGTCCATACGACCTTTTTTGGCTTGTGATAGTGCTTCGTCCAAGATCTCACGAGATAGACCATCAACTTTAATGTCCATTTGAAGTGCTGTAACACCTTTAGATGTACCTGCAACTTTAAAGTCCATATCACCTAATGCATCTTCCATACCTTGAATATCTGTTAAAACAGTATAATTTTCGCCTGATTTAACTAATCCCATTGCAATACCAGCAACTGGTGCTTTAATAGGTACACCTGCATCCATCATTGCCATAGTACTTGCACATATACTAGCTTGCGATGTTGAACCGTTTGACTCAAGGATTTCAGATACAACACGAATGGTATAAGGAAAATCCTTTTCACTAGGAATGATAGGATCCAATGCTCTTTCACCTAACGCACCGTGTCCAATTTCACGACGACCAGGTCCACGAATTGGTCCCGTTTCACCTACACTGTACTGTGGGAAGTTATAATGGTGCATAAAACGTTTTTCTTCTTCTAGGTCTAATCCATCAAGTACTTGAACATCACCTAATGCTCCTAATGTACAAACACTTAGTGCCTGAGTTTGTCCACGTGTGAACATAGCCGAACCATGTGTACGAGGTAAAACTTTAGTTCTAGAAGATAACGGTCTGATTTCATCAACTTGACGCCCGTCAGGACGAACCTTTTCTTCTGTGATTAGACGTCTTACTTCATCCTTAACCAGCTTGTCTAATACTGATTTAACCTGAGAAATATAGTCATCTTCGACTTCATCTGCTTCATATCTTTCAATCACTTTTGTTTTAACGGCTTCGATATTTTCTTCACGCTGTTTTTTGTCAAACGTCTGAATAGCCTCAACTAGCTCGGCTTTCGCGAATTCACTAACCTCTTTAACGACTTCTTCATCAGGAGTGAATAGTTTAACTTCCATTTTTTCTTTACCAAGTTCATTCATTATTTCCTCTTGGAAAGCTACTAAACGTTTAATTTCTTCATGACCGAACATAATTGCTTCTAACATGACATCCTCTGGTACCTCATCAGCACCCGCTTCAACCATATTAATCGCATCTTTTGTACCGGCAACTGTTAGATCAATATCACTTTCTTTTGCTTGTTCAACTGTTGGATTAATCACAAATTCACCATTAATTCTACCTACATTAACACCTGCAATTGGTCCGTCGAATGGAATATCCGAAATACAAAGAGCTAGTGATGAACCAATCATAGCAGCAACTTCAGAAGAACAATCTTGATCAACACTCATTACTGTACTAATCACTTGTACTTCATTACGAAATCCGTCTGGGAATAATGGGCGAATTGGTCGGTCAATTAAACGGGAAGTTAATACCGCTTGATCACTTGGTCTTCCCTCACGCTTAATAAAACCACCAGGAATTTTACCAACTGCATATAACTTCTCTTCATAATTAATTGTTAACGGGAAAAATGGAAGGTCCTTAGGCTCTTTTGAAGCTGTCGCCGCTACTAAGACAGCTGTGTCACCGTAACGAACCATAGCAGCTCCATTAGCTTGCTTAGCTACCTCACCAATTTCAAAGGTTAACGTTCTTCCTGCTACATCAATGGAAAATGTTTTCATTTCATTGGACATATAATTAAATACCCCTCTCAAAACTGTAAAACTATGTAAAAGTAAAGAAAAAGCGGGTATCCCCCGCTTTTTCGTTTATCTACGTAGTCCTAATTTGTTAACTAAGTCACGATAGCGTTGGACGTCTTTGTTACGTAAGTAGTTTAGTAAATGACGACGTCTACCTACCATTTTCATCAATCCACGACGTGAGTGGTGGTCTTTCTTATGCTCACGTAAATGATCGTTTAACGTGTTGATTTGCTCAGTTAGGATAGCTACTTGTACCTCTGGTGATCCAGTGTCGTTGTCATGAGTTTTGAACTCATTAATTAGCTCCTGCTTGCGCTCTTGTGAAATTGCCATCCTTTTACACCTCCTATTTTTAATCCCCTCACTCCTCGCACTCGTCGGTGATTCGAAATGCCAAGAACAAGGTTGTTTTCATTACATTACTACGATACATTTTTTTTGTTAAAAATGCAAGTCATATTAATTTAGAATTTGAAAGAAATTTTTAGTATCGTGTTCATCTTTTTTCATATAGCTTATTAATTCTTCAACACCACTGAACTTTTCCTCAGGTCTTATATAATTATGAAATTCAACTTCCACATACTCATTATAAATAGTTTGATCAAAATCAAATATATGAACTTCAACTAATGGATGTTTAAGATCATCAGTAAATGTTGGATTAAAACCAATATTAGCCATGCCATAATAATAGCGTTGATTATAGCGAACCTTCACGGCATATACACCTAGTTTAGGAAGCTTATGTGAAGGGTCAATTTCTAAATTGGCTGTAGGATACCCGATTTCACGGCCCCTTTTTTCTCCGTGTACCACTTCAGCACTAACCATAAATGGACGCCCTAATAATTTCGTGACCTTTGACATTTCACCATTCGTTAGTAAATCTCTAATTCTCGTTGAACTTACCTTATCACCTTCATAAGTGACTTTGTCAACAACAGAGAAATCTAATTGTCCTTTAGAATAGTGATCCATGTTTTGAATTTTCCCTGCGCCTTTGTGTCCGAATGAAAAATCAAATCCTCCAACGACATGTTTCACATTCAAATCAATGAAGAACTTCTGCACAAAATCCTCTGGCGATAACTTCGCTAAATCGGCATTAAATGTTACAACAAACATGTAATCTACATTCAACTCTTTAAATATTTTAATTTTTTCATCAAGACTTGTGATTAAAAAATCTTTTAAAGGTTCTTTTTTAATCACTTCTAAAGGATGAGGATGGAATGTCATAACAGCACTTTTGATATTTTGTTCGTTGGCTTCATCGATCGCTCTCTGTATTACCTCTTGATGACCTTTATGTACGCCGTCAAAATAACCTACTGCAACACTAGTCGGTTCAATATCTATTTGATAATGATTTGGATAATTCAAGTTTACTATTTGCATTCTTTCACCAACTTTATTAATGAAATACTCTAAAAGGCTTCGCCATACCTTCCTTACTTGGATGAGGTTGATAAATGGCAATTAACTGTCCTTTTGAATCTAAAATTTTATATAAAGAATCATCAATGTCTTTAGGATAACTTAACACTTGTCCATGTTTATAACGAATTGCGTCCTCATCATTTACACTAATATAAGGTAAATTTAAGGCATTTGCCATACTTATAACAGGAGCTGTGTTTTGATTTACTGCTTCTTCAAATTCATCAAATGTAACAGTATCATCAATTTCAAATTGTCCCACTTTTGTTCTCTTTAAGTCGCTCATATGTGCCGGATAACCTAGTTGTTTTCCAATATCAACACACAATGTTCTCACATAAGTTCCACTTGAACACATTACACTAAATTTAAAACGTGCATCATGTTCATTATAACAATTAATGTCGTTAGACAACATATTTATAGAATGAATTTCAATTTGGCGGACAGGTCTATCAACTTCAAGCCCTTCTCTTGCATATTCATAGAGCTTTTTACCATTTACTTTAATAGCAGAATACATTGGTGGTATTTGATTAATCGTACCAACAAAGTGGTCTAGTACAGTTCTTACATCTTCTACAGAAAAGTCTTTATTAACTGTAGCTGTTTCGATTACCTCTCCACTATGATCTTCGGTTGTAGTAGCTTGACCTAAAGATATTTCAGCAATATACTCTTTTGTTTGACCAGATAATAATGATGATATTTTTGTTGCCTTACCAACACAAATCGGTAATACGCCTTCTGCATCGGGATCTAGCGTTCCTGTATGTCCTACCTTTTTTGTTTTTAATATGCGCCTAATTCTACCGACACAATCATGTGAGGTCATACCTTTTGGTTTATTTAGCAGTATAACACCATCCATCGTGCAACCTCCTAAATCCTATATACAATCTAAAAGGATAGACGCTAGGTCTATCCTTTTATTATTGATCATCATTTAAATCGTGAATAATTCGTTCGATTCTGTTACCATACTCAATTGTTTCGTCAATTTCAAAAGACAGCTCCGGTACTTTACGCAGTCTAATTCTATTTCCGATTTCAGATCGGATAAATCCTTTAGATTTAGCTAACCCAACTAGCGTATCCTCTTTTTGTTGTTCATCTCCAAATATAGAAATAAACACTTTTGCTTGTTGTAAATCTCCAGAAACTTGAACGTCTGTTACAGTAACAAACCCTACTCTTGGGTCTTTAATTTTGCGAGATAAAATATCACCGAGTTCCTTCTTCATTTGTTCTGCTACTCGATTTGAACGAATATTACTCAAGTTAATCACCTCAAAAGCTTAGAGGTTAAAGCCACTCATAATCCACAATAGTGACTTCTAAATCCGTTCGATTATCTATTACACGAACGACCTCTTGTAATGTTTTCTCTGCCATGATTTTCTCTTTAGCCACAACTGCAATACCAAATGCACAGCGTTGCCAAAGGTCATGAAAATCAATTTCAGTCATACTTACATTAAACTTATTATGAACTTGATGAATCGTTTGTTTAATGATAGAACGTTTACCTTTTAGTGAGTGAACATCATAAAGCATACATTCTACATAAACGTAACCGATCATGTGCGTTCAATTTCCTTCATAACGTAAGCTTCAATGATGTCTCCAACCTTAAGGTCATTATAGTTTACCACAGTAATACCACATTCATAACCTTGTTGAACTTCTTTTACATCATCTTTATAACGTTTTAATGAATCAATTTCTCCTTCAAAAGATACAACGCCATCTCTAATCACGCGTATACCCGAGTTACGTGTGATCTTACCATCAATAACGTAAGAACCAGCAATTGTACCGACTTTAGAGACTTTAAACGTTTCTCTAACTTCCGCTTGACCAATAACCTTCTCTTCAAATTCTGGGTCAAGCATACCTTTCATTGCTGCTTCAATCTCTTCAATCACTTTGTAAATAATACGGTGTAGTCGAATGTCTATTTTTTCTTGTTCAGCCGTACGTTTAGCATTAGCATCAGGACGGACGTTAAATCCAATTACAACTGCGTTTGATGCTGAAGCCAAGATAATATCAGACTCAGTAATAGCTCCTACACCCGTATGAATAATCTTAATATTAACACCTTCAACTTCAATCTTTTGTAATGAAGATGCAAGTGCTTCTACTGTTCCTTGTACATCTGCTTTAACGATGACATTAATTTCTTTTACATCGCCTTCTTTGATTTGCTCAAATAAGTCATCAAGGCTTACTTTGCCAGACTCTTCACGCTGTGATTCGATTTGTTTCTGTTTACGTAACTCAGCAATATGTTTTGCTTTCTTCTCATCATTAAAGACAACAAAGCGATCACCAGCTTGTGGAACATCCTGTAAACCAATAACTTCAACAGGAGTTGATGGACCTGCTGATTTAACTCTTTTTCCTAAGTCGTTAGTCATAGCACGAATTTTTCCATAAGTGTTTCCAACAACAAGTGGATCACCTATATTAAGTGTTCCATTTTGAACAAGAAAAGTAGCTACTGGTCCACGACCTTTATCAAGCTCTGCCTCAATTACTGTACCATCTGCTAAACGGTCTGCGTTAGCTTTTAGTTCTTCAACTTCAGCAACTAACTTAATCATCTCAAGAAGGTCGTCAATCCCTTCTCCTTGGATTGCTGATAATGGAACAAAGATGGTTTCACCGCCCCAATCCTCTGGAACTAGTTCATATTCCATTAACTCTTGCATAACACGGTTAGGGTCTGCACCTTCTTTATCCATTTTATTAACCGCAACAATAATTGGTACCTCTGCAGCTTTAGCATGGTTAATTGCCTCAATTGTTTGTGGCATAACACCATCATCAGCTGCTACAACTAAAATAGCAATGTCCGTAACCTGTGCACCACGTGAACGCATACTTGTAAACGCAGCGTGGCCAGGAGTATCTAAGAACGTAATTTCTTTGCCGTCCGTTTCAATTTGATAAGCACCAATATGTTGAGTGATTCCGCCTGCTTCACCTTCAGTTACTTTAGTATGACGAATCGAATCCAATAGTGTAGTCTTACCATGGTCAACGTGACCCATAATGGTAACAACTGCTGGTCGTTCCTCTAACTGTTCAGGCTGATCCTCTTCTATATAGTTTAACAAGTCTGTCTCTTCAACAACAATTTCTTCTTCAACCTCAACACCAAAATCATCACAAATTAATTCAATTGATTCTGGATCTAAATTCTGGTTTTTAGTTGCCATAACCCCTATCATCATTAATTTCTTAATGATTTCAGAAGAATCTTTGTGAAGCTTTTCAGCTAATTCCCCAACAGTTAATGAACCCTGATAAGTGATTTTCTCTGGTGTCGCTTTTGGAGCTGGATTTTGTTTATTTTGATTTTGTTGATGTTTATGGTTCTGGTTCTGTTTATTATTTTGCTTACCTTTTTGGTTTTTCTTGTGTTGGTTTTGATTATTTTTATGTTTATTATTTTTCTTATTCGAAGATTGATTTTGATTATTATTATTGCTATTGTTATTAGGTTTTTTATTTGGTTTAGTGGACTGTTCCTTTGTATTAGAAGGCTTTTGCTCTTCTTTTGATTTTGGATTTAGTTTATTGTCTAATTGGCGCTTTGCGTTTTCATTAATTGTAGACATATGATTAGAGACTTCAATCTCTAATTCCTTTAAATGATTAATAACTTCTTTGCTTGATAAGTTATGTTGCTTTGCGTATTCATAAACTCGCATTTTTTTCATACATTCACCCCCGTGATTAATCGTCAATCAATTGCAAGAATTTCTTAGTAAACCCTTCATCATTTATACATGCCGCTACACGATCATGTTTACCTAGTGCGTTGGAGATTTCTACTCGACTTCCGACAAAACGATAAGGTACTTGATAACTTTTACATTTATCGGTTAGCTTTTTCTTCGTATTATCAGAGGCATCACTTGCAATTAAGACTAACGTTGCCTGCTTCGAACGAATATCTTTTAATATATTGTCTTCACCTAGACTGACTTTACCAGCTCTGAAAGCCAAACCCAATAAATTTAAGTATTGAGCCATTAAGATTCACTCACTTTTTGAGTTAATTCTTCGTATATAGAGTCATCAATTTGTGTATTTAAATGTCTATTTAAGATATTCGATTTTTTTGCTTTATTAATTACTTCTAAATCTCTACTAAGATAAGCGCCTCTACCATTCATTTTCCCAGATTCATCTACAAATACCTCACCGTCTTTATTGCGAACGACTCGGATTAGATCTTTTTTTGGAAACATTTCTTGAGTAACGACACACTTTCTTAATGGTTGTTTCTTTTTAGCCACAGTCATTCCTCCTATTCTTCTAAGTGGTCATGATCTGCGTCTAATAAACCTGCTTCTCGTGCTTCTGATTCACTTTTTATGTCAATTTTCCAGCCAGTTAATTTAGCAGCAAGACGTGCGTTTTGCCCTCTTTTACCAATTGCTAACGATAACTGGTGATCTGGAACAATCACTGTAGTGGCATGATCCTCTTCATCTACTAATACCTCAACAACTTGAGAAGGACTTAAGGCATTTGAGATATAAACTACTGGGTCTTCGGACCATTGCACGATATCAATCTTTTCGCCTCTTAGCTCATCTACAATTGTTTGTACACGTTGACCTCGCTGTCCTACGCAAGCACCAACTGGGTCTATTTCAGGATCTTCTGCAAAAACACTTATTTTAGAACGGTCTCCTGCCTCGCGTGCTACAGAACGAATTTCAACGGTACCATCATAAATCTCCGGTACTTCCATTTCAAATAAACGTTTTAATAATCCTGGATGAGTGCGTGAAACAAACACTTGTGGTCCTTTTCCCGTATTCTCAACCCTTGTGACATATACTTTCACTCGGTCGTGAATATCATAAGATTCATTAGGCATAATTTCATTTAAAGGTAACTTTCCTTCAAGCTTTCCAAGATGGATATATAGGAACCGGTTGTCCTTACGTTGAACTTTTCCTGTCATAATATCATCAACACGGTCTATAAAGTCATTATAAATGACACCACGTTCCGCTTCCCTAACTCGCTGCGTAACAACCTGCTTTGCTGCTTGTGCCGCAATACGACCAAAATCTCTTGGTGTTACCTCTTTCTCCACTACATCGCCTTCTTCATACGAAGGGTCAATCGCTTTAGCCTCTTCAACACTAATTTCTAGTTGATTATCCATTACTTCTTCTACTACTTCTAGGCGAGCAAAAACTTTCATACCATCATTCTCATTTAACTCAACACGTACATTAGTTCTTGAATTAAAATTCTTCTTGTATGCAGAAACTAATGCTGCATCGAGGGCTTCTAATAATATGTCTCGGTCAATTCCTTTTTCTTCTGATAGATACTCTATTGCACTATATAATTCCGAACTCAACTGATTATACCTCCTTATTAAAATGTAACAGCAATATTGGCCTTCGCAACCTTATCAAACGGTATTTCTACTTGTTGCTTTCTCGTTTTAACTTTAACCTCAAGTGTAATGAGATCATCTTCAAAGCGAATTAAATCTCCATAGAATTCTTTTTCGCCGTTTATAGGTTCATAGGTTTTAACATAGATGTGTGAACCGACGAAGCGTTCAAAGTCAGAACGCTTCTTTAATCTACGTTCCACTCCTGGTGAAGATACTTCTAGAAAATAAGCTTGCTCAATTGGATCAATTTCATCTAGTTTCTCACTTAATTGTTCACTTACTTTTCCGCATTCTTCTATGTCGATTCCACCTTCTTTATCAACATATACGCGTAAAAAGTGATTATTTCCTTCTTTAACAAATTCTACTTCAACTAATTCGAGATTCATCTCATCAACAATTGGTTCTACCAATTCTTCAGTTAAAGATACAATTTTCTTACTCAAAGAAATGCCTCCTTTAAAAAACAGGTCGTGTCTATTTAGATCATAAGTATATTATTCTTTAGATATAATAACCTAATCATTAAATTTCCCTGCTGAAAATTTAACAGCAGGGAAAGATAAAACGAAAGAGTGGGAGGCGACCCACTCTTTCTTACTTTACCGTATCTTTTGCTTAACCAATTGAAAATATACCATAATAACCAATAAAATGCAAACGGTTTAGAATAGTGACAGTTGATTTTGATCGGGTAATCCTTCTAAACAACCGTGTTGGTCTAAGTACTCTAATACGGTCTTAGAAATACGACTACGTTCACGTAAATCTTCCTTAGATAAGAATTCCCCATCTTCTCTCGCTTTAACGATGTTAATAGCTGCATTGGTTCCTAAACCATCAACAGCATTAAAAGGCGGTATTAACGTATCTCCATCAACTACAAATTCGCTTGCTTTGGAACGGTATAAATCTACCTTTTGCAATGAATAACCTCTTTCAGACATTTCAAGGGCTAGTTCTAATACCGTTAGTAAACTCTTTTCTTTAGGTGAAGCTTCATTACCTTTGTTTAATATTTCTTCAATTCGACTTCGTAATGCCTCAGAACCTTTAACCATCGTATCTAACTCAAAATCACTTGCTCTAACAGTAAAATAGGCAGCATAAAACTCAATTGGGTAATAAACTTTAAAATAGGCAATACGGACAGCCATTAATACATAAGCTGCTGCGTGCGCTTTAGGGAACATATACTTAATCTTTTTACATGATTCAATATACCAATCTGGGACCCCATGCTTTTTCATTTCCTCTATCCATTCATCGGATAAGCCTTTACCCTTACGAACATGCTCCATAATCGTAAATGCTAGTGATGCTTCTAATCCTTGGTGCATAAGATATACCATAATATCATCACGACATCCAATTACATCACCAATTTCACAGATGCCATCATTAATAAGTTCTTGTGCATTTCCAAGCCATACATCAGTCCCGTGCGAAAGGCCTGATATAATCACTAACTCAGCAAATGTAGATGGCTTAGTATCTTCAAGCATTTGTCTAACGAATCTAGTACCAAACTCTGGAACACCTAAAGTACCTGTTTTACATAATATTTGATCAGCCGTAACTCCCAACGGTTCAGGACCTTCAAAAATCTTCATAACTTCAGAATCATTTGTAGGAACATCTTTAGGATCAATTCCTGTTAAATCCTGGAGCATACGAATAACAGTTGGATCATCGTGTCCTAGAATATCTAGTTTTAATAAGTTATCGTGAATGGAATGGAAGTCGAAATGAGTCGTTTTCCATTCCGAATTTCGGTCATCTGCTGGGAATTGAATTGGTGTAAAATCATAAATTTCCTGATCATCCGGTACAACGATTATTCCACCAGGGTGCTGTCCAGTTGTACGTTTTACTCCTGTACAACCTTTAACTAAACGTGATATTTCTGCTTGACGATACATAAGTGAGTTATCTTGTGCATACCCCTTCACATATCCAAACGCAGTTTTTTCAGCTACTGTACCGATTGTACCTGCACGATATACGTTTTCTTCACCAAAGAGAACTTTTGTATAATGGTGTGCTTTTGGTTGATATTCTCCTGAGAAGTTCAAATCAATATCTGGTACTTTATCACCTTTAAACCCTAAGAACGTTTCAAATGGAATATCTTGACCATCTCTTGTTAATGGATGATTACATTCAGGACATTCTTTTTCAGGTAAATCGTAACCAGACCCTACAGAACCGTCATCAAAGAAATGATAATAACTACATTCATCACATACATAGTGTGGTGGGAGTGGGTTGACCTCTGTAATATCTAGCATGGTAGCTACAAATGAAGAACCTACTGAACCACGAGAACCTACTAAATAGCCATCACTTAACGATTTCTTTACAAGCTTCTCAGAGATTAGGTAAATAACCGAGAAACCATTCTCAATAATACTCTTTAATTCCTTTTCAAGACGGTTGACCACTATATCAGGCAAATTTTCTCCATAAATTGATTTTGCTCGGTTATAACACGTTTCTCTAATCTCATCATCTGCACCATCGATGTTAGGTGTATATAAATCGTCTTTGACAGGTTTAATATCATCTATTTGATTTGAAACCCAGTTCGTGTTTTCAATCACAAGTTCTTTAGCTTTATCTTCACCTAAAAACCCAAAATCTTCTAACATCTCATTTGTTGTTTTAAAATATACATCTGGCATGGTTTGACGATTCAAAGGGTTTCCGCTTTGAGAAGCAATTAAAATTTTTCGATATATTTTCTCATGTGGATCTAAATAATGAGTATTACCTGTTGCAACCACTTTTTTATTAAGCTTCTCACCAATTTTAACGAGTTTTTTAATTAATTGTTTAATATGTTCAATTGATTGAACTATTTCTCGATCTATTAGGTGGAAATAGTTCGAAGGTGGCTGAACCTCAATATAGTCATAAAACTCCGCTACTTTTTCAGCTTCTTCTTCAGATTTTAACGCTATTGTATCGAACAATTCTCCTTGATCGCAGCCAGAACCAACAATGATTCCTTCTCGGTGTTCAACTAATTTAGACCTTGGAATCCTTGGTACGCGATAAAAATAATCTACGTGAGCAATCGAAACTAATTTAAATAAGTTCTTTAGGCCTTCTTGAGTCTTAGCAAGTAAAATAGCATGATTAGGACGAGAACGTTTATATGCATCACCTTCACCCACGTGACGATTTAAATGATCATGGCTCGTCATATCCTTTTCCATAGCTGACTTTACTAAACTCCATAATAAATAACCTGTTGCTTCAGCATCATAAATTGCACGGTGGTGTTGGGTTAATTCAATGTTAAGGTGCTTACATAATGTATTTAATCGGTGATTCTTGAGCTGTGGATATAACAGTCTGGCTAACTCTAACGTATCGATTACAGGGTTTGTTACTTTTTCAATATCCATCCTTTGGAATGCTGCATTAATAAACCCAATATCAAAGCTAGCGTTGTGAGCTACTAAAATATCTTGTCCCATCCATTCATGAAAATCTCTCATGACGTCTTCTATCTCTGGAGCCCCTACTAACATGTCATCTGTAATACCTGTTAAATCGATCGTCGTTTGACTAAGCTTTTGGTGAGGGTTAGCAAACCTTTCAAAACGGTCCACAATCTCCCCTTGATACACCTTAACAGCTGCTAATTCTATAATTTTGTCGTATGAAGCTGATAAACCAGTCGTTTCTACGTCAAACACAATATAATTCGCTTCATTTAAATCTACTGGTGCTGGATTATAGGCAATGGGTACACCATCATCGACTAAGTTTGCTTCCAGTCCATATAAAATCTTCACACCATGCTTTTCACCAGCGGAGTGTGCCTCAGGAAATGCTTGTACGACTGCATGATCAGTTATTGCAACTGCTGAATGTCCCCATTTGGCAGCACGCTCTACTAGATTCGAAGCAGACACTGTAGCATCCATAGAGCTCATAGTAGTGTGGGCGTGTAACTCTATTCGCTTTTCTTCAGCTAGGTCTCGTCTCTCTTTAGGCGCAACCTCGTACAAGTCATTTCCCATCATCATAAGCTCATTTGTAAATGTGTCAGTCTGAATACTACCACGAGCTTTAATCCATACACCTTCTTTAACTTGCTTGAATAATTCCTTTTGCTCATCACCTTTAGAAAACATCTTAATTTGAATGGAGTCTGTATAATCTGTAAGACTAATGATTAATAAATCACGTCCAGATCTTAAGTTTCGAATATCAACATCAAATACATACCCTTGGATCACCATACTTTTCTCTTCTTCCAATATATCTCTAATTGGTGATGGTTCATCCTGAAAATCACGACCGATTTTCAAAGGTAGATTATCATTTTGATCATCTTTACTTTGCTTCGAACGTTCCTCCTTCTCTTTGATGGCACGCTCTATATAATTTTGCTCTTCTACACGCTTTTGTTTTTGAAATTGTTCAAACTCTTCTTCATCTCTAGCAATCTCGAATTGCAGTTGATAAGTTTTTAAACCACTTTTTAAACAGAACTCTTGAAATAATGGGTCAATCTTCCTCTTCATCATTTGAGCTTCAGTTTCATTTCTAGCATAAATTAATAATTGAGCACCATTAATTTGAGGAGTTTGGTTACAGATATAATCTTTATAAGCTGGAAATAGATCATGAATGGAATTTATGAAAAATTTCCAGTAAGAGCTAATTGATGCCTCATCTAAATCTTTTTTTTCTGTTTCGACTTTAATCTCAACCTTTGCAATATGATGAAAAGCATCTTTTAACCGTGCATTAAACACTTCAATCGCTTCACAAGAAAAAGGTTTCTCTTTATGGATATTAAATTGCCAAACCTTCTCATCTTTTAAAATTATTAGCTTTTCAAGATAAGCATCCTGGAACTCTAAATCTATAAGCTCTTGTGGAATACCAATTTGATTTAATAAGAGGTTTAATTTCTCTTTTTTACTAAGGTCCATCATGATTCCCCGCCTTGGTTAATAATACTTTTTGTAGATTATTTGCTAGCCCTACATTATATAAACAAAAAACTCGCCTTTGGTTAAATCAGTCTTCCAAAGGCGGTTTTATATAAAATTATTTACTTACACTATTTTAATAAATTATTTAAATGATCATGAAGGTCATCAATCTGAACATCTTCTTGATGACCTGTTTCACGATATTTAAATTCTACGTACCCTTCACTTGCACGTTTTCCAACAACTACACGGTAAGGAACACCAATTAAGTCACTATCATTAAATTTTACTCCCGCTCTATCTTGACGATCATCATATAGTACATCAATGCCCGCGTCTAACAATTGATTATATAGTTGATCTGATAGTTCCACCTGTTCTTCTTTTTTAACATTTAAGTTAATTAAATGAACTTGGAAAGGAGCTAAATCTTTTGGCCAGGTAATGCCGTTGTCGTCGTGGTATTGTTCTACAATAGAAGCCAAAGTACGCGACACACCTATTCCGTAGCAACCCATTACATAATTTTGAGCACGCCCTTCCTTATTTAAGAAAGTAGCGTTTAAGTCATCGGCATATTTACTTCCTAACTTAAACACGTGTCCAACTTCAATACCACGGGCAAATTCAATGGTTCCTTTACCATCAGGTGATAAATCGCCTTCTTGAATAAAACGTAAATCTGCATACTGATTAATTTTTATGTCACGGCTGGGATTTACGTTTTTATAATGATAACCATCTTCATTTGCACCACAAGTTGCATTAACTAAGTATTCAACTGCATAATCTGCTATAACATCAACATTATCCGGTACATTAATTGGACCAAGTGATCCAAAGCCTGCTCCCATAATGTCTCTTGTTTCTTGTTCAGTCGCTAATTCAACGATTTCTGCTTCATATAAATTCTTTAACTTTACATCGTTTACTTCATGATCTCCTCTAGTTACCACCATTACAAATTGGTCATCTACCTTAAACATAATCGCCTTCATGCCTTGATTTAATTCATGACCTAAAAAGTCAGCTACTTCTTGCATCGTTCTTGCATTTGGTGTCTCAACTTTATCTAAAGTTAATGGTTCAACCTCAGGCTTTTCATAATTTGGTACGACAGGTGCCATTTCAATATTTGCTGCAAAATCTGATTCATTAGAATAGGCGATGATATCTTCCCCTACCTCTGACAAAACCATAAACTCATGTGTATCTTTACCACCCATTGCACCTGAGTCAGCAATAACAGCTCTAAAGTTTAGACCACAGCGCTCAAAAATTCTTTTATAGGCGTTGAAAATAACATCATAAGTTTCATCTAGTGAGTCGAATGTTTCATGGAAAGAATATGCATCTTTCATCAAAAACTCTCTTCCACGTAATAATCCGAATCTTGGGCGTTTTTCATCTCTATACTTAGCTTGAATTTGGTAAAGGGTAAATGGAAGCTTTTTATAAGAATTGACTTCATCTCTGACCAATGCTGTTACGACCTCTTCATGAGTAGCTCCTAAAGCAAAATCACGCTCGTGGCGGTCTTTTAGTCTCATTAACTCTTGTCCCATTGTATTCCAACGACCAGTTGCCTGCCATAATTCTGCTGGTTGTAAAGCGGGCATTTGAACTTCTTGTGCCCCGGCACGATCCATTTCTTCTCTAACAATATTTTCAACCTTGCGTAAAACCCTCTTACCTAAAGGTAAGAAATTATATACTCCTGATGCTAATTGTCGAATAAATCCGGCTTTTAATAATAACTGATGGCTTTTTAGTTCTGCTTCAGCTGGGACTTCTCTCAATGTTGGGATGAGTAAATTGCTTTGTCTCATACTATTTACACCTCTTTATTCGTATTTTATCATTTACATAAACAATCGCTCAATGTCATTCCAAGTAACGACAATCATTAATAACATTAATAATGCAAAGCCAATAAAATGAACAAAACCTTCTTTTTCAGGATCAATAGGCTTACCTCTAACTGCTTCAAGTCCAATGAACATTAAGCGTCCACCATCCAACGCAGGTAATGGTAGTAAGTTAATAATCCCTAGGTTAATACTCAACATAGCTGTCCAAGTTAAGAAGTTTATAAACCCTGTTTGAACGACTTCATCTGTCGCATCATATATTCCGACTGGACCAGCTAAAGCATCTAATGATAATTGTCCCGTCACTAGCTGTCCTAGAGCAGTTAGAATAAGTTTTCCTACTTCATAGGTTTGAGTGAAACCAAATTTAAATGCTTCAATTGGACTATCAACAAGATTACGCTGAATACCTACCTGGCCAATAGACTCTCCAGTGTCTAATTCACGTGACATGGTTGTCAAACTTGTTTCTATAACTTCACCATCACGCTCAATTGTTAAATTGATTTCTTCATTTGGGCGTTCTTGTACGTATTCTACAAAGCTAACCCAATCATTGATGGACTCTCCATTTATATTAAGAATCTCATCCCCAGACATTAAACCCGCTTCACTAGCAGGCGTATCTTCTTGAACATTCCCTACCACAGCTTGATCGTCTGGAACCCCTTGATATAATCCCAAACCAATAAAAATAGCAATCGCTAATAAAAAGTTCATCAAAGGCCCTGCAAATACCTGCATGCCTTTTTTACCAACAGATTTAGAAGCAAATTGTCGGTCATAAGGCGCTATTAGAGTTTCCTTTTCATCCATGACAAACAAAGCCTTACGGTCAACAGCATATTGATATCGTTCATCTGTATTAATATCAAAACATTCAATCACCAAGTCGTGATCTAAATCAATACGTTCTACTTCAACAACCTTAGCATTTGGGTGCTTTGATTTATTATTGACAATTATTTTACTAACTTTATTCTGCTCATTGAACTCTAATCCGATATGGTAGCCCGGCTTTAAATCAATAATTTCAGGATCTTCACCTGCAACCCTCACATAACCACCAATCGGTAGCAGTCTAACAGTATATAATGTTTCGTCACGGCGATAAGAAAAAATCTTAGGGCCAAAACCAATTGCAAATTCTCTAGCAAGCATGCCTGCTCTTTTGGCAAATATTAAGTGACCAAACTCATGAATGAAAACTAGTAAGCCGAACATAAAAATAAAAGCAATAATTGTATCAAAGTTCATAATAAACACCTACCTTTTTAGGACAGCATAACTTACTCGTTTGCGAATCTCCTGATCCAATTCGAATATCGTATCCAAATCCGGATCTTGAATCACAGAATGTGTTTCCATTTCTTTTTCAATTAATTCTTCAATCTCTAAAAATGTTATCTTATCTTGCAAGAATAGTTTCACTGCCTCTTCATTAGCAGCGTTTAATACGGTAGGCAGGGAACCACCCATCCGTCCTGCTTCATACGCCATTCTTAAACAAGGAAAGCGATCAAAACTCATTTCTCTAAAGTTTAATTGTCCAACTTTAACCAAGTCAAGAGCTTCACTCAAGGTAAAATCAGAACGTTCTGGATAAGTTAAGGCATATTGAATTGGAATCCTCATATCTGGAGTTCCTAATTGTGCCATAACACTTTGGTCTGCAAATTCAACCATCGAATGAATAACGCTTTCATTATGTAAAATGACGTCAATTTGATCGTATGGTGTATCGAACAACCAATGAGCTTCAATGACTTCTAATCCCTTATTCATCATTGTTGCCGAATCAATGGTAATTTTAGCCCCCATACTCCAATTTGGATGTTTTAAGGCATCATGCTTTGTTACACCTATTAACTGATCACGTGTTTTATCTCTAAAACTACCACCAGAAGCAGTCAAAATAATCTTTTTAATCTCATCATGATTCTCGCCTTTTAGGCACTGATGTATGGCCGCATGCTCACTATCTACTGGTAACAGATCAACCCTATTTTCTTTGGCTTCTTTCATAACAATATGACCAGCTGTAACCAATGTTTCTTTGTTAGCAAAGGCAATTTGTTTTTTAGCTCTTATGGCTTCTAAAGTTGGTTGTAATCCAACACTCCCAAGTACTGCGTTAACGACTAAATCTATATCTGGTAGTGAAACAATTTCATTTAGAGCTTCCATACCAAAATTAATTGTCGGGCTATAACTAAGTTTATTATTTAGTTTGGTAAAAGTTTCACGATTTTGTACAACAATGTACTTAGGTTTTAAATTTTCAATTACTGGTAAGGCTTTATCTATATTAGTTCCAAAGGCAAAACCAACTAATTGAAATTGTTCAGGATGTCTTTTGATAATATCAACTGTTTGTAAACCTATGGACCCAGTTCCACCTAATAACGTTATTCTTTTCATCCTAACCCCTCGTTTGTTAAATTATAAATTGGATAAAATGCAAAAATGGGACCATAAAGATTAAACTGTCAAAACGGTCCAATATGCCACCATGCCCTGGTAAAATATGCCCTGAATCCTTAATGTCATAAATGCGTTTGAATGCAGATTGTATTAAATCTCCTATTTGAGCTAACAATGAGGCGAAGATGGAAACAACAATTACAACCCACATATGTTCATGAATATCTAATGTAAGTTGAATAATGATCCCAATTATTACTGCACCAATTATTCCACCGAAAAAACCCTCTATAGTCTTCTTAGGGCTAATGATTGGCCAGAGCTTATGTTTGCCAAAAGCTCGTCCTGCAAAATAAGCTCCAGAATCAGTAAACCATACAATCAATAACGCGTACAATAGAAACTCAAGACCCGCTAGTCTAGTTTCAATTACATAACCAAATCCTATTCCAACATATAAAGCTGATAATAAAACAAAAGATACATCATCAAATGAAAATCTGTTTTTAACTAGAACTGTATAAGCTAATAAAATAAATACAAGAGCATATAATATTTCCGTTTTTGTTAGTGGTATTACATCCAGTATATTAGTCATTTCACTACTTAATAGAAATAACCATAACAAAAGAATACCTACTAATGTAGGAAAAGATAATACTGATATTCTTTTCATATTCAAAAGTTCAAATAATCCTATAGTACCAATAATATAAATAAAAATTATAAATGGCCAACTTCCATAAAGGACAAATGGTAAAAATACAGCTAAACCAATAATTGCTGTTATAATCCTCGTCTTCATTTTATATCACACCTTATAGACCACCAAATCTTCTCTTTCGGTTTTGAAATTCAAGTATTGCTTCATCGAAAGCTTCATGATTAAATTCCGGCCAGAGCTTCTCTGTAAAATAAAATTCTGCATAAGCAACTTGCCATAATAGGTAATTACTTAATCTTTGTTCGCCACTCGTTCGTATGACAAGATCGGGGTCTGGTAATTGATTCGTGTATAAGTACTTTGATATAAGTTCTTCGTCTATATCATTAATATTAATTTTATCTGAATTAACATCTTGGCAAACATTCTTAACTGCATCCACAATTTCAGAACGACTACCATAATTTAATGCAAAGTTTAGAACTAATCCTGTATTGTTTTTAGTTTGATCAACGGAATATTGTACTGCCTTTTTTGTAAATTCAGGTAGGCCTTCGTAATGGCCGATCGTTGTAACCTTTACATTATTCTCAATTAATTCAGGTAAATATGTATCTAAAAATTGCGAAGGTAGCTTCATAATGAATTCTACCTCTTTAGGCGGGCGCTTCCAATTCTCCGTGGAAAAGGCATATAATGTTATTGCCTCAAGTTCAAGTTCAACTGCCCTTTCAACTACTTTTTTGATTGTTTTCATTCCTTCTTTATGTCCAGCGAATCTTGGTAGTCCACGTTTTTTAGCCCATCTGCCATTACCATCCATGATAATCGCTACATGTTTAGGAACATTGGTAGGGTCTAAACTAGTCATGTCTTGATTCTTTTTTGTCTTAAATTTCATGTCCATCCCTCGCCAATAACTTAAGAAAAATTTAGCTTTCGCATGATGCGAAAGCTATTATTAATTATTATATCATGAAATGACTGAGTATATATCTACTTTTATACTTCAGTAATTTCTTTTTCTTTAGCTTCTAGTAGCTGGTCAATCTCATCAATATGTTTGTCAGTTTCTTTCTGAACATCATCTTGATAAGAGCGTAATTCATCTTCTGTGATGTCGCCGTCTTTTTCAAGTTTTTTCAATTGATCATTAGCATCGCGGCGAATGTTACGAATTTGTACCCTTGCTTCTTCAGCATACTTCTTAGTTACTTTGACTAAATCCTTACGACGCTCTTCAGTTAATGCCGGAATGCTGATACGAATGACATTACCGTCATTGTTTGGTGTTAGACCTAGATCTGCTTTTTGTATTCCTTTTTCAATATTCTCAATAGCAGATTTGTCAAATGGCGTTATGACTAGAAGTCTTGGTTCAGGAGCTGATACAGTTGCTAATTGGTTTAATGGAGTATTAGCTCCATAATATTCAACATAAACACTGTCTAAAATTGCAGGGTTTGCACGTCCTGCTCTTACTGTTGAAAGTTGCTTTGAGAAAGCTTGAACAGCTTTTTTCATCTTATCTCTGCACTCTTGAATAACTGAATCACTCATGATCATCTTTCCTCCTAATTATTGTTCCAATATTTTCTCCCGTTACAACTCTTTTAATATTTCCTTTGTCTAATATAGAGAATACTATTAATGCAATATCATTGTCCATACATAATGAAGAAGCAGTTGAATCCATTACGCCTAACCCTTCGTTCAGAAGGTCTAAGTATGATAATTGATCATATTTATATGCATTTGAATCGATTTGTGGGTCAGCATTATATACGCCATCAACATTATTCTTGGCCATTAGAATAACATCAGCTTCCATTTCTGCTGCCCTTAACGCAGCTGTCGTATCTGTTGAGAAGTACGGATTACCTGTTCCACCAGCAAAAATTACGACACGTTTTTTTTCTAAGTGGCGCATGGCTTTTCTACGAATATATGGTTCCGCTACTTGGCGCATTTCAATTGATGTTTGAACACGAGTTGGAATATCTAGGTTTTCTAATCCATCTTGTAAAGCTAATGAATTCATAACTGTCGCAAGCATTCCCATATAATCTGCATTAGCGCGATCCATGCCTACTTCACTACCAATTTTACCACGCCACAGGTTACCTCCGCCAACAACAATTGCAATTTCTATGCCTAATTCATGTATTTCTTTAATTTGTTCTGCAATTGATTTAATAAACTTCGGGTCAATTCCATACCCTTTATCGCCACTTAATGCTTCACCGCTTAACTTTAGAACAATCCGATTATATCTTGCTTTAGACATATTTACCTCCGTTATGTTCGCCATTATTAACTGTCTGTTCTTGAAAAATAGGAGACACTATGTGTCCCCTATCTATCAGCAAAATATTATTTATTGACTTGGTTCATAACCTCATCAACGAAGTTATCTTCACGCTTTTCCATTCCTTCGCCAACTTCATAACGAACGAATGATTTAACCGTTGCACCATTAGATTCAACAAATTGTTTAACTTTCTGATCAGGGTCTTTAACAAATTCTTGTTCTAATAAGCAAATTTCTTCAAAGAACTTTCTTAAGCGACCTTCGACCATTTTTTCAACGATGTTTTCAGGTTTACCTTCATTAAGAGCTTGCTGTTTTAATACTTCACGCTCTTTGTTTACTTCTTCTTCAGGCACTTCATCACTTGAAACATAACGCGGGTTAACCGCAGCAACGTGCATTGCTACATCTTTAGCAACTGAAGCATCAGTTGTTCCTTCTAATAATGCTAAAACGCCAATACGTCCGCCCATGTGTAAGTATTCACCAAAAGCAGCATTGTCGTCTTTTTCAACTACTTCAAAGCGACGTAGAGAGATTTTCTCACCAATTTTCGCAATTGCAGATTTGATGTAATGCTCAACTGTTTCTTCTCCACCGTTAAGGTTTTGCTCCATAGCTTCTTCAACAGTAGCAGGTTTGAACTTTAAGATATGTTGAGCTAAGTCGTTAAGTAACGTTTTGAACTGATCATTTTTTGCTACGAAGTCAGTTTCACTGTTCACTTCAATAATTACAGCTGTGTTCCCTTCACTAATGATATGAGTAGAACCTTCAGCCGCTACACGGTCAGCTTTTTTAGCTGCTTTAGCCATACCTTTTTCACGTAGGTATTCAACAGCTTTGTCTAAATCACCATCAGTTTCAGTAAGTGCTTTTTTACAATCCATCATGCCAGCACCAGTTTTTTCACGTAGTTCTTTTACCATTTTCGCTGTTACAGCCATATGAATCCTCCTTAACCTAATTCTTTTTAGGCGTAAATTAATATAATAATCGCTATATGCAGCGATTTAATGCTTTAAAAAAGGTGATAAAAGGCTCAACCTCTTATCACCTCACCTTTTTACTCTTGCACAGTTTCAGTTTCTTCTACTGTTTCTTCAGCAGGTTCTTCAGAAACGTCTTGAGTTGTTTCACCTTGTTTAACTTCTAAAATCGCATCCGCCATTTTAGATGTCATTAATTTAACAGCACGAATCGCGTCATCGTTAGCAGGGATTACGTAATCTACTTCATCTGGATCACAGTTAGTATCAACCATTGCTACGATTGGAATATTTAATTTATGAGCTTCTGCTACTGCAATACGTTCTTTACGTGGGTCAACGATGAATAATGCATCTGGTAAGCCATCCATATCCTTAACTCCACCTAAGAACTTCTCTAGACGTTCTTTTTCTTTAAGGATCATAACAACTTCTTTTTTCGGTAATACATCAAATGTACCGTCTTCTTCCATACGCTCAATGTCCTTTAGACGATTTACACGTTTTTGGATTGTTTTGAAGTTTGTTAGTGTACCACCTAACCAACGTTGGTTAACATAGTACATGCCAGAACGAAGAGCTTCTTCTTTCACAGTATCTTGTGCTTGCTTCTTCGTACCAACGAATAATACAGTTCCTCCATCTTCAGCAACTTGCTTAATGAAGTTATATGCTTCATCAACCTTTTTAACAGTTTTTTGTAGGTCAATGATGTAAATGCCGTTACGCTCCGTGAAAATGTATTTTTTCATTTTAGGATTCCAACGGCGAGTTTGGTGTCCGAAATGAACACCTGCTTCAAGTAGTTGTTTCATTGAAATAACAGACATACTTTTAATTCCTCCTATGGTTTTATTCCTCCGCTTATTTCATAAATAAACCTGACTCAAATCAGTGAGCACCAAGATTCATTTCCATAAGCGTGTGTATTAACACCAAAAGTTAATATATCATAACAATCGTATACAAGCAAGGATTATAAATGGATTTTTTGATGAAATTTAATCGTTAAATCAACTTCTGTATGACCCATATTTAATTTTTTCGCAATCTCATCAATTGTATACCCTTGATTATACAAATTTAGTATTTTAGATTCTACTGAAGGTGGTTCAAAGCGATCTTCTTGTTCTGTTATAAGATTCGTAGTATTGATCTCTATTTGCTGCTCTTTATTTTTTTCATGTTTAGACATGTTACTGTCATTTTTTTGCGAATTAGATATCGAGTTATTTGAGTCAGTTTTTGAGACTGAATGAATAAGTTTCTCGTTCTCATCTTTTAGTTCTAGAATATAAGAATTAAATAAGTCCTCAGTTTCTTTAACTCTACGCTCAAAGTTTTCATCTGTTTTTTGGTAATGTTGAATCTTTTGATATAGATATACAATGACAAAGAAAGTAATTCCGTGTAACAATAAACTTAACGTAATTAGAAAAGAGCTCATATTACCCTTCCTTATTTTATTTAGCCTCTTTGATCAACAGATTGGCCTAGGTATGGATGTCTTTGTTCTGAATTGGGTGTGGGTCCATTTCCTTGATCAGAAATTCTATTAAACGTATCTGCCTTTTGTACTTGACTCCTTTTTATTTGCTCTTCTGAATGACGAGCTTGTACAAGGTGGTTTTGCACGTTTTGTCCACGCTGACTTAACTGCTCTTGCATTTGTGCAGCATCTACCACTCTTGGTAATGCTACTTGTAACTCAACAGCCTTCCAACTCACATTAAACACCTCACAAAGTAATAACCAAAGATTAAATAGCTTCTATTTTAAAGTCATTTTCATCAAATAGAACAGAGACTTGCTTATACCCACTGTTAAATCGTTTTGAATATTTTCCTACTGTAACCTCTACGTTTGGGTATAGCATACCATGAATTAATAACTTCATAAACTGCTTTTGATCATTCTCTTTTTGTAAATGTCGTTGTTGTTGAAGTAATTCATCTAATCTATATTTCTTTTCATTTAATAGTTGATTCTGCTTTTCCAAAGTCAATTTTTCTTTTGGGTTTAAAGATGTTTTTTTATTTAAAGCGTCACCCAAAGCCTTTAGTTTGAATAACTCATCCCCTAATTGCTTAATTTGTTGTACTGTTTTTAAGCGTTGGGTTCGATCATAATTGTTTTCGCCTAAAAAAACTTGAGTTAATGTATGCATTCGGTTTCCAATGTCGCGGCAGACGATAAAAGACCCTGAAGAAATCGTCCCACCTATAATATGACCTTTCTGACAATAAATAGAGTCTTTTGCTGTGACTTCACTATGTACAATTGACTGTTCTACTTTAATATATCGACCAGCAAAAACGCGTCCTTGATTAATATGATGGGTTACGAGGTCAACACCAGCTTGTATAAATCCTTTACCAACAGCTGATATACCTTCCTTAACGTAAATCGAGCCTCCTGCTGTCACATTGGCTCCTTCAACTAACCCGTGAATTGTCACATCACCTTTAGCATTGACGTTAAAACCTTCTGGAACATCACCTCTAATTAATACTGAACCATTAAAATCTATATTACCCGTCGTTAAGTCAAGAGTATTCGATACTTCATATAAAGGCAAAACTTTTAATTCATCATTTATTAAAGACACTTGGCCGAAATTAGTCGCATAAATACATTTTTGTTCTTCTACCTCTGAAGTATTTTCTCCAGCCTTAATTTGAACGGCTTTCCCTTCTTTTGGTTGAATAGTTGTTCCGTAAACATTTTTACCGACTTTACCTTTTATTGGATCAAGAATTACAGCGATTAATTCCCCTGGGTCTACCATAGGTATTTTTATAACATTTTTAAAATCAATATCATCCTGCTCATCCAATTCCATTCTTACAGAATGTTCAACTTTAAAATCAACACTCCCGTCTATGCCATCTTTTACTAAATCACCTTCAGCAATTAAAACAGGAAAGTTGACTTGACTAGGGTCCTCTAGGATTTCTTCAATTACACCTAAACGAATACCATATTGTATACCATAACCTTGTAACAATTCAGTCAAATCATGTTTGAAATTTGTGTTTTGTTCCAACAACTGATTAAAGACTTCAAAATTAAGGACATGTAAATAGGCACACATTTGATCTTCAGAGATTTCCAATTGAAGGGCTTCTTTTAACTCCAACGCTCTGCCCCCTTTCTAAAAACAATGCAGATTTACATAATTAAATTACCAACAACTTATCTTTTAGTTTAGTAATAGCCTTACTGTGAATTTGTGAAATTCTCGATGTTGAAAGATCTAAAATATGACCAACTTCAGTTAAAGTTAAGTCTTCTTTGTAAAATAGACTAACGACCAACTGTTCTTTATCATTCAATTCCTTAATAGCTTCTGTTAATTCTTCAATTCGCTCTTTTTTTAATATCTCTTCATCAGGCGTCATTCCTTTAAGGTCAGGAACTGTATTCCTTAAGCTATCTCGTTGTTCTTCTGATTCATCATTCGTTTTTTCTTCAATTGATAACATGTTAGCAAATAACGTATCTTTAACAACTTCAGCTACTTCATCTTCATCCATACCAACATGCTTTGCAATCTCAGATAGATCAGGAGTTCTATTTAATTCTTGTTCCAATTGTTCGTATGCATTCTCAATAATTTTAGATTTATCACGAACTGTTCTTGGCAACCAGTCTTCTTTCCTTAACCCATCAATTATTGCACCTTTAATACGAAATGAGGCATACGTATCAAACTTAAGGTCACGACTGGTATCGAATTTCTCAAGGGCATCAACTAGACCCATAAAGGCCAAACTTTTAACATCTTGACGATCAACATTTTGGGGTAGATGGGCAAACACACGATTAACTTGGTAATTAACGATAGGCATATAATATTCCACTAATTGATTACCAACATCTTGATCACGTTCCTGTTGCCACCTTTTCCATAATTCATTTAAAGAAGTGGTAGCATGTTTCATCGCAATCCCCCATTTCTAATACTTCTTCATGCTCTGCTTTTAAATATAAGATACCCCTTGATAAACGGTTCTTATTTTCAATTCGAATGTATCCAGGTTAAATTCTATGGAACGACCATTATGACCACCGATATCTTTGGATACTAATGGAATACCGAGTTCTTTCAATAACGTTTCAATCGCTAAAACATTCTTTTGCCCAATATTTAACTTGTCTGATGATGTAGACTTAAACATTTGGGCCCCACCTGCCATTTTCGCCTTTAAATTAAACAAGTGACTTCCCTCTTTTTTTAACAAATCAATCAAAGCATTAATCCCCGTATCTGCAAATTTTCCTTTTTTGAATTCTTCTTGACGTGTCATGCTTGAGTCAGGAAGCATGATATGTACTAATCCGGCTACCTTCAAAACATCATCATATAAGACTAAACCGACGCAAGACCCAAGGCCAGAAGTTGAAATCAATTGTGATGTTCTGGCAATCTTCAAGTCAGCTATACCAACTTTAATTTGTTCTTGTATTTGATTCATGATTAGACTCCTAAATTCTTAAAGATCTTATCAAAAGCGTCTGGGTCAGGTAATAAGAAAAAATGACCTTTAATATCTTCTTTAAAATGATCTGATTGAAAAACTGTTTCTATGATAATGGCGTAGTCGGACACAACAGATGTTTCAATCAATCCTTGAGTCATAATCGCTCCAGACATATCAACAGTTGCTTCAGGAACTAAAGACTGTAAATTAAACTGAAGAAAATCTGATAATGCCCTTAAATATGAACCGGTTAGAATATTACCTAACTCTAAGAAAGCAGAGTTTGCCATTGCATTATTCTCATTAAGAATTGACTGGTCGGGATCTTGTGTTAAAGTCTGTATAAATTGATCGGCTTGAGAAGGCGATAAAAAGAAGAACATGGTACCATTAAATGCACCTTCAAATTCTACAAAAGTAGCTGCTTTTATTTCCTCTGGTCCCCCAGTGAGTTCAACAATTTCATCGAATGTCACAACTTTTACTGTTGGTACACTCATTTGGATAGGTTGAGACAATAAGTTAGATAGAGATGTAGTAGCATTCCCTGCACCAATATTTCCAATCTCTTTTAAGATATCTAAATGTATATCCTGCAATTTCAATACATCTTGCATTTTTTGTAATCCCCTTAGGTTAATCAGTCGTTTTTAACTAACTCGATATCAAATACTTGATCCAAACTCAATAGTACTATTAATCGATCATGATGTTTTACTACGCCTTCTATATAACTCCTATATTGCCTAGATATTGTTTCAGGTGGAGATTCTATTTGATCAGGTGTGATTTCTACTACATCATTTGCTTCATCAACAATCATTCCTATAGACTCCTGTTGATTATTAACTATTATGATTCTGCTGTGTTCATCAATAACTTTTGCAGATAGTCCCATTCGTTCGCGCAAATCTATTACTGGTGTGATAATTCCTCTTAAATTAATAACCCCTTTTACAAATTCCTCGGTGTTAGGAATTCTAGTAATTGTCTGCAAGCGTTCAATAGTTTGTATGTTGTCAATTGGAATAGCATAATGTTCATCATCAAGCGTTAAAACTATATATTTTTGTTTTTCCATAATAGCACCTCCCTATTTTACTAAAGCATTCGTATCTATAATGAGTGCTACTTCTCCATCACCTAAGATTGTTGCTCCAGAAATAGCAAATACGTCTTTTAGTCGAGTACCTAAGTTTTTAAGAACAATTTCTTTTTGACCTATGAACGAATCAACAATTAAACCTGTTAATCTATTACCTTTTCTTACAACCACAACAGAATAATGCGTTTGTTCTACACTGTCCTGTTTCACATCAAAGACTTCGTTAATATTTACTAGTGGAATAATTTGACCTCTGAAGTCGATCACTTCTTGTCCATGCGCTTTAAAAATATCGTTTTTACTTATAACAGCTGTTTCTTCAATAGAAGAAAGAGGTATTGCATATGTTTCATCCTTCATCTTAATCAGTAATGCTGTAATGATTGATAGTGTTAAAGGTAATTTAATTGAGAAAGTAGTTCCTACATGTAGTTCTGAGTCAATTTCAATCGATCCACCAAGGGACTCAATGGTATTCTTAACAACATCCAAACCGACACCACGGCCTGAAATATCTGAAATTTGATCAGCTGTAGAAAAACCGCTTGACATAATTAACTCATATATTTGTTGATCGGTTAATTTACTGGAGTCTTCCTCTGAAACTACTTTGTTTTGTAATGCTTTTTGTAAAACTTTATCTTTATCGATTCCTCCACCATCATCTTGAATCTCCACAAAGACATGATTTCCGCTATGGTATGCACGTAACTGTAATTTTCCAGTCTCAGACTTTTGGTTTTGTAGTCTTTCTTCTGGTGTCTCTATACCATGATCAATTGCATTACGGATTAGATGGACTAGAGGATCTCCAATTTCATCTATGACTGTTCGGTCTAATTCTGTTTCGGCACCAATGACCTCAAGTTCTATTTTCTTCCCTAATTCTTTTGATAATGAGCGAACCATTCTAGGAAACCTATTAAAGACCTGATCAATCGCTACCATTCTCATCTTTAAGATTACATTTTGCAACTCACTTGATGTTCTAGTCATTCGTTCAACAGTTTCTTTAAAATCCTTATCGTCAATCGTTTGTGTTAACTGTTCTAAATGACCTCTGTCTATAATCATTTCTTCAAAAAGATTCATAAGTGCATCCAATCGTTCAATATTTACACGAATAGATTTACTAGCAACCGGTTTATTAGAACTCTTTTTATTTTCCTCTTCTTTTGGCGTGTCAACCGTTGCGGCAACTTCTTCATTACCCTCTTCTTCAGATTGATTAATCTGAATTTCTTCAATATTTACTTTTTCAACCTCTGAAACATTTTCGATTTGCTTTTTAAGAGAGTCTAAATCTTCATCCGTTATAAACAATACATTAAATGAATCCTCAAACTCTTCTTGTTCAAGCTCTTCAACAGTAGGATTTGATTTAATGACACTACCATTATTTTCAAATATATTAAAAACCATATAAACCCTAGCAGCTTTTAATAAACATTCCTTGTCAATTGATACCGTAATATCATATATTTTTTGCCCTTGAGATTGAGCTTGTTCAATAACCGTTCTCTCAAAATCATCTAAATCAAAGCTACCGGGTTCCTTCGAAGTTGGAGTTGTTCTTGAAGTAGTGGGTTCAACTGTATGACTTTCTCCACTTTCTAACTTGTTTAATTGCTCAAGTATTGTCTGGTTATCTCTTTTACCATTTCCACCATTTACGATATCTTCTACCATCGCTTCTAAAGCCTCTACTGATTCAAACATAACATCTAAGACATTAGAGGTTACAGGTAAGTCTTCATTTCTTAATAGATCTAATACATTTTCAAGTTGATGGGTTAATTTGGATAAATCTTCAAAACCCATAGTCGCAGCCATTCCTTTCAAGGTGTGAGCTGCTCTGAAAATCTCATTAATACGAGTTACATCATGGGGTGAAGCTTCTAGCTCCAATAAACCATTATTCATTAACTGTAAATTCTCGAAACTCTCATCAATAAATACATCTAAGTATTCATTTGTATCCATGTTAACCCTCTCCCTTTTTAACAACAAGATTCGTTAGTACTCGTCCAATTTGACCAACTGGTAGTACAGCGTGAACGCCTACTTGTTCTATGGCACTTTTCGGCATCCCATAAATAACAGCTGTGTCTTTAGACTCGGCAATTATGTAATGTGATGATTGACTTTGTTTGATAGCTTTTAAACCGTTAACCCCATCTGACCCCATCCCAGTTAAAATAACGTTGATAATGTTATAACCTGTGATGTGTGAGATAGTCTCAAAAGTATAATCTACTGAAGGTACGTGACGAACGTTCTTAGGAGACTCTAAAACTTGATTACTAAGTACTGAACCAACTCGCTTGACCCCAAGTTGTTTGCCTCCCGGGGCAATATACACTATTCCATTTTCAAGAATTTCACCATTCTCAGCTTCTTTAACTTTAAGCGCTGAAAGGTTGTCTAAACGTTTTGCTAATGATTTTGTAAAACTTGGAGGCATATGTTGTATGATTATAACTGGTGCTGAAAGATTTTCTGGCAACTGACCAATAACTTTTTGTAAAGCTTTAGGTCCACCTGTTGAGACACCAATTGCGATTAGGTTCTTGTTATATGTAAAATCACTTGGTTTTTGCAATTGTTTTGTTGTTGTACTGACCGTTAAATTAGCTTTTGCCGCTAAATAAATCTTTCTAATTAATTCATTCTTAACAGTTTCTATATCTAAAGAAATTGAACCAGATGGTTTTGAAATAAAATCAACTGCCCCATATTCGATTGATTTTATCGTCGTATCAGCCCCTTTTTGCGTCAGGCTTGATAACATAACGACAGGGACAGGGTTAAACTCCATCACTTCTTTTAAAACTGCTAAACCATCAAGTTCTGGCATTTCAACATCGAGTGTTACGACATCGGGGTTTAGGCTTTTGATTTTATCCAATGCTTGTTTTCCATTTCTTGCTGTATCAATGACTGACATACCTTCAGAATGTTGAATCATATCTGTAATCATCTTTCTCATGAAGGCTGAATCATCAACAACGAGTACACGTATGTCACTCAAACTAATCTACCTTTCTAATAAAAAATGACTTGAGCTTTTCGACAAATGGGTCTTTTTGTTCTATATTTGATATATTGTTATTAAGTTTAAGATAATCTAGGGTCATTTTCGCCATCATTTTACTTACTCTTGACCTGCTATCCAATATATAATATGGGGTTTGTTCTTTTACAGCCTTTATCACTGTTGAGTCATCAGGTAAACTACCCAAAAGTTCTAACTTATAGGACAGAAAATTCTGAACAGCTTGGTTTAAGCGTTCATAAATTATTAACGATTCCTTCTGACCTGTTACCCTATTAACCATCAATGAGATCTTAACATCAGACTTTTCTAATACTAAATGTTTAATAGCAGCATAGGCATCTGTAACTGACGTTGGCTCTATTGTTGTCACAACAACACACTCATCAGCTGCAGAAATGAATGCCATGTGCTCCTCTGACATGCCCGCCCCTAAATCAAAGATAATATAATCATAATCCCTATCTACCTTCTCCAATTGGGATAAAAAATAATTATATCGATCTGCATTAAGATGAAAAAAATTAGTTAAACCTGTTCCCGCTGCAATATACGAAATTTGGTTAGGGCCTTTTTCAATAATATCTTCAATGTCTAATCTCTCATCTAACATAGAAGACATAGTTTGACTTGGATACAACCCTAATAAAATATCAATATTCCCCATACCAATATCTAAATCAAATATAAGTACTTTTTTCCCTTGCTTACTTAAACAAATTGCAAAATTCAATGCAAAACTTGATTTACCAACACCACCTTTTCCACTAAATACTGCAATCGTGTGGGCGTGGTTTTGGTTATTATGATTGTTGATTTGTTTCCTTAACTCAAAAGCTTGATCCTCTACCATCTCTTTTCACCTACTAACATATTAACTATTAGCTCAGGTGATACATCTTGGATGTCGTCAGGTACACTTTGTCCATGTGTTAAATAAGATATTTGAAATTTATGCTTATTCCATAAATTAAATATAGGTCCAAATTGAGTCGTTTCATCTACTTTTGTAAAAATCACTTTTTTAATGTCCAATTGTGAGAAGCGAGTATAAATATCCTCTAAATCTTTTTGTTTTGAAGTTAATGATAAGACACAATAAACTTCATCTTCTTCTTCACAGTTCACGTATTCCTTAATTTGTTCAATATATTCGTCTTTTCTATAATTTCGTCCAGCTGAATCTATGAAAACGACATCGTAATGTTTAAACTTCTCTTTAGCTCTTATTAAATCTTCTTTTGAATAGGCAACTTCAATTGGTACATTTAATATTTTGGCATAAGTTTTTAACTGGTCGATCGCAGCTATTCGGTATGTATCTAACGTTATAAATGCTACCTTTTTGCCTTTTGTAACCGATTGAGTTGCAGCGAGTTTTGCAATTGTAGTTGTTTTACCGACCCCTGTAGGTCCAAATAGATAAATATATTTGGACTTAAATAGACTGCCTTGATGATTAATACCTTGAAGTTGATCAATTAAAAACTGTTTAACTTCATCTTTCAATAATTGCGCATCTGTTAATTTGTCTCCATAATACTTTTCTAAAAGATAAGGTATTATTTGATTTAATACCTCTTTATTAATATCTTGTTCTTCTAATTCATTAATAATTGATTGTATGGGTTCAGGTAATACGTTTGGTTGATAATTTGTGTGAGTTAATTGTTGTTTTAGACTCTCTAGTTCACTTAACACTTGATTATTAGAAAGGTTAGGTGTCTTCTTAACTTTAAGGTTAGCTTCTTGCTTGTGTGAAAACTCATTTCTTTCTCTTCTAGGTTGAGGATCAATCGCAGCAAAGACCTCAATATATTTCTTTCTGAATAACCCTAGAAATCCTTTCGTCTTCTGCTCACGAGAATTCAATATAACTGCCGATCTGCCTAATTCTGATCTAACAATTTTCATCGCCTCGGGCATTGTTGGTGCAGTGTACTTTTTTACTTTCATGATAAACTCACCACCCCTGAACTTTCTACATCAACATCTGGTTCTAATTCGTTATATGACAATACAACTACATCAGGTAAATACCTTGAGATTAATTGTTTAATGTACATTCTTACTGCAGGTGAACATAAAACTATGGCGGTTGCATCTTGTATAAATGCCTTATTTCTTTCTTGGTTAATGGCTTCGATAATTTTTTGTTGATTTTCCGGATCTAAGTTAAGAAAGTTTCCGTGCTCCGTCTTTTGTACATGCTCAACTACCAATTGTTCAATTTCTGGTGATACTGTAATAACTTTAATAACACCTTGCTCATCTAAATATTGTTTTGTAATTTGTAATGACAACGATTGTCGACAATACTCTGCTAGCAAGTCTGTATCATTAGTCATCTTGCCAAAGTCTGCTAATGTTTCAAAAATAATCGGTAAGTTTTTAATTGAAACTTGTTCAGTCAATAATTTTGCTAAAACCTTTTGAACATCACCTGTAGATAATGGTTCTGGAGTAACCTCTTCCACTAATGTTGGATGAGTTTCTTTAAGGTGGTCAATGAGTTGTTTCGTTTCTTCCCTGCCTAGTAATTGATTAGAATATTTCTTTATGACTTCTGTTATATGTGTAGACACGACAGAAGGTGGATCAACAACAGTGTAACCTACCATTTCTGCTTCGTCTTTTTGGTCTTCTGTAATCCACTTTGCAGGTAAACCAAAAGCAGGTTCAACAGTATCAATGCCATCAATTAAATCATCTTCTACTCCAGGACTCATAGCTAAATAATGATTTAAATATAACTCACCTTTAGCGACTTCATTTCCTTTAATTTTTAATTGATACTCATTAGGATTAAGTTGAATATTGTCTCTAATTCTTACAACTGGTATAACAAGACCTAACTCCAATGCTAATTGCCTTCTTATCATAACAATCCGATCAAGTAAATCCCCGCCTTGATTCGCATCAGCTATTGGTATTAATGCATAGCCAAACTCAAATTCAATTGGGTCAGTGTTTAATAACTGAACAACACTTTCAGGAGATGACATACCTTGTTTAGTCTGTTCTTCTTCATCTACAAATTCTTCTACTTCTTCTGATTTTTGTGTTGCAGAATCTAGGTAAAACCCACCAACCCCAAGTAAAGCAGCAATAGAAGTGGTTAATCCAAAATTAATAGGAGTTAATCCTAGTAAGAAGATTGCTCCAGCTGCCACATATAAAAGTTTTGGATACCTGAATAACTGGGCCGTAACATCATAAGAAAGGTTTCCTTCAGCAGCGACTCTAGTTACAATGATACCTGTTGCAGTTGCAATTAAGAGTGCAGGAATTTGAGAAACTAACCCATCCCCAACAGTTAATCTAGTGAATACATTAACGGTTTCCCCAAAGGATAATCCCATTTGAGTCATACCGATAATAAAACCAAAAATAATATTTACAAGGACAATGACAATCCCCGCAATTGCATCACCTTTAACGAATTTACTTGCACCATCCATTGCACCGTAGAAATCCGCTTCATTTTCAATCTTTTCTCGTCGCTCTTTAGCTTGTTGTTCTGTGATTAAACCAGCGTTCAAGTCAGCATCAATACTCATTTGCTTTCCTGGCATTGCATCTAATGTAAATCTAGCAGCCACTTCAGAAACACGTTCTGCCCCTTTTGTTATAACAATAAACTGAATAACTACTAAAATTAAGAAAATAACAAAACCAACTAAGGGATCTCCACCTGTAACAAAGTTTCCAAATGTATCAACAACCCCACCAGCATCTGCCTCTGAAAGGATAGAACGGGTAGTTGATACGTTTAATCCAAGTCTAAAAAGTGTCAATAGTAATAATAACGAAGGGAAAATAGCAAACTGCAATGGTTCTTGAGTATTCATTGCTACTAGAATAACTATTAAAGCTAATGTAATATTAAGCAGTATTAATAAACTCAATAACCCACCAGGTAAAGGGATTACGAGCATAATAACAATTAAAATGACACCTATTAATACTGATAAATCTCTTGCTGACATATTTACAACCTCACTTCGTTACACTTTGCTTTGTATGCTATATACATAAGCTAACACTTCAGCTACCGCTTGGAAAAATTCTTCAGGTATTTCTTCACCAAGATCAACTGACTGATATAAACTTCGAGCCAACCACTTATTTTCAACTAAAACAACATCATTTGCCTTTGCAACTTCCCGAATCTTAAAAGCAACATAATCAACACCTTTTGCGACAACTAAGGGCGCCTCTGCCTTTGCTTCGTCATATTTAACAGCAATTGCGAAATGTGTTGGGTTTGTAATGACAACATCTGCTTGTGGAACTTCACTCATCATACGTTGCTGTGCCATCTGTCTTTGTCGCTCTTTAATCCTCGACTTTATTAAAGGATCACCTTCAATGTTTTTATGTTCATCTTTAACATCTTGTTTTGACATTTTTATGTTCTTTTCATGATCGTACCTTTGATAGAGGTAATCTGGTATAGATAAAAACATTAAAATTAATGAAGAAGCAACCCCCATTAAGATGGTTAACTCTCCGAAAAATTTAATAGATTCATTAACACTTTTCATCGACAATAGCATAACGTCATCTTTGTTTAACCAAATGACAGCGAAACATACAGTTCCAATTGCAATAATCTTGAACATTGATTTTAGAAATTCAACTAAAGCTCTTACTGAGAAAATTCTTTTAAACCCTTTGATTGGATCGACCTTTTTAAGATCAAACTTAATAGTCTCAGTGGAAAATAAAAAACCAATTTGAACGTAGTTAGCAATAAATGCAGCAACCATCGCAACACCCATTATAGGTAGTACGACTTTGACACCTTCAATAGTCATTTGAAATAAGACAGACTCTAAAGTTTTCTCTGTCAGGTTCCAATGTATGAATTCTGTAAAACTATATGTATACATGCCTGTTAAGGTTTCTCCCATATAAGAGCCAAACACGATTAAAAACATAAAGATGCAAAACAACATAATCGATGTGTTTACATCTTGACTCTTAGCCACCTGACCCTTCTTACGAGAATCTTGTCTTTTTTTAGGAGTAGCTTTTTCAGTTTTCTCTTGATTAAAAAATTGTAAATCTAAGCGCAATTGTTTCAAATTACGCGCCTCCTAATATCCTCATTAAATTACGCATTGCGATTAGCATGTATTCAAACAAATTTGTAACTAATGCAAAAAAGAAGCTAAAAAAGATTAGTAACACTGCAAAACTTACTAAAATTTTCAAAGGTAACCCTACAACAAAAACATTAACTTGTGGTACGGTTCGAGCAATCATTCCTAAAGCAACATCCACCAAAAACAACATCCCGACAATAGGTATAGCCATTTGAAATGCTATGACAAACATTTGGCCAAAAGTGTTTATAATTAACTCCGGGAACGATGAGCTGGAAATAGAAATCAAGTCTGTAATTCCTATAAATTGGTAACTATAATAAATTCCATCCAGTAATAAATGGTGTGCATTTGTAGCTACTAATAATAATAACGTAAATATATAAAAATATTGTCCAAGAATAGGGCTTTGAATACCCGTTTGAGGATCAACCACATTCGCAATGGCAAAACCCATCTGAAAGTCAATAAATCCCCCAGCAATTTGTACAGCCACGATGATCATGTAAGCTATCAAACCAACCATTAAACCTACTGTGATTTCTTTTATTAGTAAGATAATGAAAAAGCCATCAAAAATAATAGCTGGAATATCTATAGCAAAAAACATCACCCATGTTAAGAGTACAACAAAAGCTACTCTATGAGTCATTGGAATTGAACGATAAGAGAAAAACGGAACCATCATAAAAAATCCAGATAATCGGGCGAAAAGTAGTAAAGCTCCAGGAAGTCTTGCTAAATCTACTGCATCAACCATATTAACCAACCACTCTAGTGATGTTATTAAAAACTTGTACAGTAAACTCAATCATTCTTTGCAACATCCACGGACCAAAAAAAACGATCCCAATGAATACAGCAACAATTTTAGGAATAAAAGCTAGTGTTTGTTCCTGTATTTGTGTTGTAGCCTGGAAGATACTAACTAATAAACCAACAGCAAGTGCTAAAATGAGCAAAGGTCCAACTACTATTAAGATTGTATATACGCCACTTTCTGCTAATGAGATGACATTATCTGCATTCATCTTATTTCCAACTCTCTATAAATAACTTTCCAATATTGAATGTGTGATTAAATACCAACCATCAACCATTACAAATAACAGTATTTTAAATGGTAATGAAATCATAACAGGTGGTAACATCATCATCCCCATAGACATAAGCACACTAGCTACGGCCATATCAATTACTAAAAATGGCACGAAAATCATAAACCCCATTTGAAAGGCTGTTTTCAATTCACTTATTGCAAAAGCCGGAATCAATGATGTCATTGGTATATCTTCAACAGAACTTGGTCTTTCAGCACCAGAATAATCCAAGAATAACATCAAGTCTTTTTGTCTGGTATGATCGGCCATGAACTCTTTAAATGGTATGCTGGCTCGATCGTAAGCTTCGTCTAAGGTGATTTCTTCATTGAACAATGGATCTAATGCTTCATCGTACACTTCTGTGAAAGTAGGTGCCATGATAAAGAAAGTCAAGAACAAAGCTAATGCAATCAACACTTGGTTGGGTGGCATCTGTTGAGTTGCCAAAGACGTTCTAACAAACCCTAGTACAATTACGATTCTTGTAAAGCTAGTTAATAAGATTAATAGACTTGGAGCAAGCGTTAGTATTGTTATTAATAATAGTAATTGTATTGCTGTAGAAATGTTAGTAGGGTCATTCTCTGTAAATATATTTACAAATTCATTCATCCTTTGACCCCTCATTTCTATTCTGATAACGCTTCATAAGCTGCTCCCTAGTTTTTTTCATAGAATCAAGTTGGTTTTTAAATTGGTTTTGTTGATCCTCTTCCTTATATGGATTTGACGAATTCCTTTGAAAGGATTTAAGAATGTCTTGAAAGGATTTGGTTTCTATTTGTTGTTGATCTACTAGCCCTCTAATTGTTTCTTCATCATCAATTTCACTCAGTAACTGAATATCTTCACCAACACCAACAAGATAATACTTCTGCCCTACTCTTATAATTTGAACAGATTTATTTGTTCCTAAAGATAATCCACCTAAATTTTCTAGTGATCGACTTTGTTGATATAGTCTATTACGTTTCTGAATGAATTTAAGTAGAAAATAAATTAAACCAAGAACGACAACAAGAGCAAATATCATTTTTATAAAGTCTAAGAAAAGTGATCGATCTGATTGAAAATCAGTATTATTTTCAGGCACTTGCGTATTGTCTTGTTCTTGTTCTGTTTGGACGCCCTCTTCTTCGTTAAAATAATCATTAACACTGGAATTATTAGAAGCCTCAATCACATATAACTGTTGGCCAAACAAAATGATACTTAAACTTAGAAGTAGGGTTACTACTTTTTTCATTTACATCTACCTTACTCTACTTAATTTAATACCTTCTTAATTGCTTCAATTACACGGTCTGCTTGAAACGGCTTAACAATAAAATCTTTAGCGCCTGCTTGAATAGCATCAATCACCATCGCTTGTTGTCCCATTGCTGAACACATAACTACTTTAGCATTTGGGTCATCACTTACAATATCTTTTAATGCTGCAATACCATCTTTCTCAGGCATAGTAATATCAAGTGTCACTAGGTCTGGTTTTAGTTCTTGATACTTCTCAACTGCCTGAACACCATCTTCTGCTTCACCAACGACTTCAAAACCATTCTTCTCCAGTATGTCTTTAATCATCATTCTCATAAATGCTGCATCATCAACAACTAAAATCTTCTCTCCCATTTTTAATCCCCCTATTTATCTTAATTTCTTAAGTCGATCGGATTTATTTAATATATCAGTTACTCTTACCCCAAAGTTCTCATCAATGACGACAACTTCTCCTTTGGCTATTAACTGATTATTAATTAGAATATCAACTGGTTCACCTGCTAGTTTATCCAACTCAATAATGGAACCAGTATTTAACTCCAAAATCTCTTTAATTGATTTCCTTGTACGCCCTAGTTCTACTGAAACGTTCAAAGGTATATCCATAAGTAAATCAAGATTACGATGCTCTATAGACTCTACTTGTCTAGCTGAATCTTCAAACGAAGAAAATTCTGCTGATTCAATTTGCGAACCTTTATATTGATTGTAGTTTCCATGGCCTATAGATTGAGGTTCGCGATGATTAGTTTCAATCTTTTGAGAACCTTGGTCTGCCACAGGTTTACTAGATTGTTGTTTAGCCTCTTCTTTCTGATTGTCCAACTGCATTAATTGACTAACATATTTTTTAGCAAAATCCAAAGGCATCATTTGCATAATGTTAGAGTGAATAAGATCACCAACTTTAAGCTCAAAAGAGACTTTTACAAAGTAATCTTCATTTGGAATGTAGTCTAACCCTTCTCCTGATTTAACATCCATTAGTACAGTTTTAGGTGGTGAAATATCGATCTTCTGATCAAATACAGAAGATAAGCTTGTAGCAGCTGTTCCCATCATCTGGTTCATAGCCTCTTGTACAGCGCTTAACTGCAAATCTCCTAATTCTTCATTCGGGTTAGTTCCATCTCCACCAAGCATTAAGTCAGCAATAATAGCTGCATCATAACTTCTAATAATAAGTAGATTTAATCCTTCTATTCCAGTTGTATAATCAACAATTACAGCCACATGAGGTGTTGGGAACTCATCAACTAATTCTTGATTACTTACTAAATTTACTGTAGGTGTTGTAATTTCAACTTTCTGATTTAATAAAGTTGATAATGTCGTGGCAGAGCTTCCAAAAGAAATATTGCCAAGTTCCCCTATCGCATCCACTTCTAAATTGGATAATACTTGGTCCAATGGGGGACGACTATCCTCTTGTTGCTCATCACCTGAATCGTTAGCTGGAGTATTTTGTCCATTTAACAAAGCATCTATCTCTTCTTGAGATAACATATCATCATGACTCATCTTCTTCCCCCCTAAATTCCTCGATCACTTGTACAGCTAAATGTTTATTTTTCTTACCAGGTTGTACGTAAAACTTTGGTTCATCATTAGCTGTTAAAATTAATGGATCTTTAATCTTATTATCTAAGACAATTACATCATCTTGTGCTAAATTAAGAAATTCTTCGATTGTAATAGTAGACTGGCCTAGTAATACTTTTGCATCTACATCAACCTTTTTGATATTCTGGCTTAACAATTCATACTGTTCAGAATCAATTTCCTTAACGTTATCTTCCATCCAATAATGCATAGAGAGTTTTGAGATAATTGGTTCTAGCACAATATGAGGTAGACAAATGTTAATCATCCCGCTCGAATCACCTACTGTGGTGTTAAGCGTAATTACTACAACAGTTTCATTCGGTGATACAAGTTGGACAAATTGAGGATTCACTTCTAACTCGTCTAAATGTACCTCAACATCAATCATGGATGCCCAAGCCTCTTCTAATTGACTCATCGATTGCTCAAAAGTTCTTTTCATGATTGTTGTTTCAATCTCTGTTAGATTCTCAACTTTATTCATCCCAGAACCTTTTCCGCCTAACATACGATCAATTACAGCATATGCTATGTTAGGGTTGATCTCGAATACTATACGCCCTTCTAATGGGGTAAGTGAAAAAATATTCAATATGGTTCGTTGAGGTACTGAACGTATGAACTCTTCATAAGGAATTTGTTCTACTGATGTGAGCTCAATCTCAACATAAGTCCTTAACTGTGCAGATAAGTAAGTCGTTAATAATCTAGCGAAGTTTTCATGAATTCTCGTTAACCCTCTCACTTGGTCTTTTGAGAACCTCAGAGCACGCTTGAAATCATAAACTTTTACTTTTTTTAGATTCTTTTCTTCTTCCTTTAACTCTTCAGCGTCCATCTCACCACTGGAAATGGCAGAGAGCAAGGCATCTATTTCATTTTGGGATAAAACTTCTTCTGACATGGGATCACCTCCGAGTTGGAGTGAGTTTAATTAACTCTACTGTAATACTTTCTCAATGATGTAAACGTCCGTAACCAACCCATCTTCTAGTATTTCATTTAATTTCAACTTAATGGATTCTTCAATTTGTTCTAACCCCTTACGAAAATCGTCTGATTCTCTCACGGTTAAAGACTTAATGATTGTATTATTAAGTTGAAACCCTTCGCCTTTTTGCAAATATTCCAAAGCTGATTTCTCATCCGCTACGATTCTAAACTTAATTTTCACATAAGACCCGTCAATTAGGTCTGTTGTTATTTCATCTGTTACGAATGAGTTTTCTACTTGGTCATCTATAGATGGTTCACTCGCTTCACTCGTTGTAGAATCTAGATAAATTAAGGTTACAATTGTCAGCACACCAACAAGCGTTAAACTTATTAGACTGGTCACCATAATTTTTATAGGCTTACTCATCATCAACCACTTCTTTCTGAATCAAGTTTAATAGACCAACCTTTTGGTAAAAGCTTGTGATTTCTTGAACCACTTCTGACACTGGATTACGGACGAAATGTTTTTTCCCATTTGTAAGTGTAATCGTAGTGTCAGGTAGAGACTCCACTTTCTCTATATATAAAGCATTTAATATAAACGATTGGCCATTTAACCTCGTTAGTTCTATCATAATTAGGTTAGGGGACGTATTATCAGTCCCCTTTCCTCCTTATTATCGTTTTAGATTAACTAATTCTTGTAAGATTTCATCTGATGTGGTTATAACTCTTGTGTTTGCTTGGAAACCACGTTGTGATGTAATCATTTCAGTAAACTCTTCTGCTAGATCAACGTTAGACATCTCTAAAGAGCCTGGCACCAAACCTCCAACACCATTTGTTTCAGGTGTATATAAATCATTAATGTCGTTCATTACATTATCTCCATCAGTAATAACACCCGAGTTTCCTGTTAACTTATAAAGGTTACCACCCACTTTTTCTAAACCTTCAGGGTTGGAAAATTTAGCTAAACGGATTTCTCCTGCTGTCACTCGTTCTCCGTTCTCGTCAATATAATCAACACTTCCATTACCGCCGATGCTAAAACTTTGTGCACCTTCAGGTATTGTAATTCTACTAGCTTCACCATCTACTTCGCCTACTAAATATTGGCCATTTGAATTAACAATATATCCATCATCATCTAAATAAAAATTACCTGCTCTCGTAAAGCTAATATCATCTTGGTCTAAATCAATATTATCTGTTGCTGCATCAGATACTGTTTTATTACCTACAACAAACATGCCATCGCCCTCAATTGATAAATCTAATGGTCTATTTGTTGTCTGAGTGTTACCTTGAGTGTGAATATTATCAATAGAACCTGTAGTTGTTCCAAGGCCAACTTGCATTGGGTTTTGTCCACCTCTTATAGGATTTCCACCTTCATTTAATGGTGCGCTTGCCCCCTGCATCGTCTGACTCATTAAATCTGAAAATGTTAGACGTCCTTTCTTATATCCAAACGTATTAACATTTGCAATATTGTTCGATACTACATCCAATTTAGTTTGAAAACCTTTCATTCCTGAGATTCCTGTATACATAGAACGTAACATAAAACCTCTCCTCTCAAATTAGTATTAAGTGTTACTTCTGTCGGTCGGTAACACTGAAGGCCTCCATACGGTCCAGCCTTAATCTTCTATTAATATAGTTCCATTAATATTTGTTACAACATCCGCTTGGTTTCGGTCCATAGCAGTAATAATCGTATTATTTTTTGTACTTGCAATTAGTACAGTGTCTTTCAAAATCACCGCTGAATCTGTAACGCCTTTCCCTTGTGCTTCTTTCATTTTTTCACCTATAAGATTCCACTGTTGATTCGAAATATGAATATTTCGTTCATCTAAACGCTTTTGTGCGTGTTTGCTAACATTAACCGGTTGGTCAGAAGTTTGTTTTAAAACGTCTTTAAAAGAAATCTGATTAGATGAAGTTGATGGTTTATTTTTAGGCGTTGGTGCTAATGGTAATGTCTGATGGTGCAGTGGATTTATCTTTTGAGACATCTAAACCACCTCTTCTCCAGTTAATGATGACTCAATCTTATGAACTTGATCAGCATTAATGGTTTCCCCATTATTAAGGGTTAATAAGATATTGTTCCCTTCCTTCTTTACTGACTGTACAGTCGCCAAAATTTCCTCTGTGGATTCATCATTATTAGATTGATAACTAACCTCTTTATCTATTAGGTTTGAGAATTGTAAGAAATTCTGGCTCAATTGTTGATTAAAAATGTTTTCAAATCCGCTTGCCATGTTTGTTATCTGCTCTAATTGTGAAAATGAAGCCATTTGTGCAACAAAATCCTGATCTTTCATCGGATCTAACGGATCTTGGTTAGTTAGTTGAGTCATTAAGATTTTCAAAAAGGCATCCTTATCTAATTCTGAACTTCCTTCTCTCATTTGGTTCTGGTTACTTAAGTAAAAAGATGGATCTACCTTCACTGTCTACACCTCCTCTTCAAATAAAAAGTCTTTAAAGGATTTCTTAGCTTGATCATCGTTATGATCTGACTGGTGTTGATTATCCTGTTCTCCTTCTTGTTGAGAGGATTGTTCTTCACCTTGATCAAAGTATCCTAGTTGTTCTTCTGAATTCATTTGATCAACTTGTCTTTCAATCACAACCTGGTTAGGAGAAAATAAATGCCTTAATTGCTGTAAATTACCTTCAAGCATTTCTTTAGCCACTTGTGTTGAAACTGATATTTTTACAGCCATTTGACCATCTATTTGTGTAAACCTTAAAGTCATATCACCTAAGTTAGCTGGTTTTAACTGAATAGAAAGTTGTTTTTGACCTCCTACTTGATTAAAACGTGTCTTCTGGATCATTTTTTGCAACTGCTCAATTAACTGCTGTGAAGTTTGTCCAGTTGATTGTGATTGTTGTGTTGGTCTAGTCAAATGAATGACTAACTGTTCTTGACGAGACACTGCTTGTTGGTCAGTTAACAAAACTTTACTCCCATTCAATGGTTGAAATGGGTCACGCGGAAGCTGCAACTTATACTCTTGTGAAGCTTGTTTGGGTTGCTCAATTAACTGTTTAATAGCCTTGACTAACTGATCTGAAACTTGACCTTGTTGTCTTGGTTCTACTTGAGCTTTACTAGTAACTTGGTTTAAAAAGCTCTTCCATTTTGAAATTAACTCTTTTGGTAAATTGAGTTCAGAAGCTTTTTGATGCATGGAGTTTCCTTGTGATAAGGTATCGCTTAGCTTAATCAGCTTTGCGAGTAAGTTCATCTCACGTTGGTCAAATGAGTTACTATTAAAACTTAATTGATTACTTGTCATTTCTAGCTTTTGGAATATAAGCATTGCCATTAACTCTAAAGAATCATTAAGCTCCATAAGTGACTGCTCATCTAATAAGGCCAAAAGTTGATCGTCAAATTCTTCTCCATATAAACTATTAAGGTCTTTTAAAGATTCTATTATTTGATTAGCGTCCGACTCTACATTCATATTTCCAGATTCCAACTTCTCTAAAATCTGCTTTAGTGCCTGATTCATTGTTTCCATTAATTCTGATAAAGAATGTTTAGAATCTTCGTTTGTTAAAATAGTGGACATTAAATCTTTGAAACCTTGACCTTTTGTTGTTTTACTATGAATATGATTATTCACCATGGTAGAACCTTGATTTGGATTCATTACTAAGCCTGTCAACATCTTCATTTTCACCCCCTTTCAAAGAATTCTTTTCTATTGTCCAATTAATGAATTGGTAAAAGATGCTGCATCCTCTGGCTCCATCTCACTTAAAATGGCGCCTCTAACGTCATCTTGAAGGGTTGAAAGAATTCTTATAGCATTTCCTTCATTCATTGCAACTAGAATTTCAGCAGCTTTTTTTGGTTCCATATCCTTAAATGAGTTCGTTAACTTCTTTAACTCTTCTTCTTGATTAACGCTATTTTCATTCATTTCTTCCATTTGTTCTTGATATGTTTCCACGCGCTCTTCTAGCTTTTTTATGTCTTCCTCACGTTGAGATAACTGTACTTCTAGGTTTTCTATTTTGGTATCTCTCTCTTTGATTGTTGCTTCATAATGGGATAATTCCCTTTCTTGTTCTTCTTCATCATTTGAAGAAATAAAAGGGATGCTGTTGCCAAATTCTTTGGCTTTTTCAACTGCATTGATACCAGTAACACTAAAGATGATCATTCCAATTATAATCGCAAAAATAATTGGCACTACGATTACGAATAAGAACCATTGAATTTTACTAGCTTTTTTTGCTTCTTCATTAACTGGCATAAAATCACCCATTTACTCTCATGTATTGCTGAACAGAAACTTCATCCAATTGCTGATTTTCTTCAGCTTGTCGTTTCTTTTTAAAGCTTTTCAATCTGTTATCTCGTACCTTTTCAAGTTTCTTGAACTCAAAATGTGCTTCGGTACGTCGATCTTCCTTGTCTTTAAGGTTTAAACGAGCTTGATGTACTTTTGCTTGCCATTCACTCTCCTGATACTTTAAATGTTCGAGTTGTTGATAATGGCTTTTAATTTCAAAGGCTTTGAATCGTGTTTTGATTTTCTTCCTTTGTTCGTTCTCAAGATTTTCTTTTGCCTTTAAAATTTTATATAATTGTTGACCTGCCGTTTCAAAATGCTCTACGGCTCGTTGATATTGAGCTTGTGATTCATTAAAATGCTTTTCTTTAAGCTCCATAATTTTTTCAATAGATTTTAATTGTTTATTCATGACCAACACCTGCTAAATCTATTAAATTTTGTATTGAATTATTAAATGTTGATGATTGATCCATAGATTGATATAAAAAGTCCATAATTTTGGGATAATAATGAACAGCTTCGTCAATATGACTAGATGAGCCTTTTTGATAAGCACCTATTTGTATAAGTTCTTTATTTTCTTCATAAATTGCTAACCAGTTTCGTAAGCGTTGGCTTGCTTTTAAATGATCTGGATCAGTAATCTTTTGCATCAAACGACTAACTGACTTTAGAATGTTGACTGCGGGAAACTGACCTTTTTCAGCTAATTGACGATCCAATACAAAGTGTCCATCTAATAGCCCCCGCACAGCGTCAGCTATAGGCTCGTCCATATCATCTCCATCTACTAATACCGTGTAGAATGCCGTAATACTACCTGTTTGATCTGTTCCTGTTCTCTCAACGAGTTGAGGTAACATTGCGAATACACTTGGTGTATAACCTTTTGTTGTTGGTGGCTCTCCACTAGCCAGACCAACTTCCCTTTGGGCCATCGCAACCCTTGTCAAGGAATCCATCATTAAATTGACATGATAGCCTTCGTTTCTAAAATATTCGCTAATAGCTGTTGCTGTATACGCACCTTTAATACGTTGTAGGGCAGGCTGATCTGAAGTCGCAACTACGACAATCGATTTCCTTAAGCCCTCTTCACCTAATTCGTGCTCGATAAACTCCCTTACTTCCCTACCACGTTCACCGAGGAGAGCAAATACGTTAATATCAGCATCACTATTACGAGCCAGCATTCCTAACAAAGTACTCTTACCAACACCACTCCCTGCAAAGATTCCTACACGCTGTCCCCTACCAACCGTCAAACAACTATCAATCGCTTTAATTCCGGTAGTTAATGGTTCGGATATTGGCGGACGTTCCATAGGATTAGGAGGATCTTGTTCTGTCGAGAATCTATGTAAATCTTGGATAGGTTGATGGTCAGATAATAATGGTTCACCTAAACCATTTAATACTTGCCCAATTAACTCTTCGCCAACCTTAACGGTTAAAGGTTGATGGGTTGTTTCAACTAAACTTCCAGGCCCAATTTGGTTAGTTTTTTCAAAAGGCATTAACAGTACATGTTCATCCTGAAATCCGACAACTTCTGCTTTTAACATCTTCTTTGATTTATTTTGGTGGATGATGCACACATCACCTATATTAACTTCAGGGCCTTTAGATTCAATTAATAAACCAACATTTCGATAAACCTTACCATATCGTTTTTTAAAATCTTGTTGCTCGAGGGAGTGAATAATCTCGTCGGTTTTTATCAACTTATTCAACCCCTTTATATAAGTTTATTAATCGATCTTCTAGTTGACTTAATTGTGTATCTAAGCTTGCATCAACAGTACCTACAGGGGATTCCACGATACATGTTTTTTCAGCCAATGACTGATCAGGAAATATTGTTAGTACCACTTGTTTTGGAAACATCTCCTTAATACTTTCTTTACGATCAAGAATTAACCCATAGTCATTTGGATGAACTTTTAGAGTTACGTCCGTTTGCTCAATAGTCTCCCTAACAGCTGACTTAACAATGTTCACAAAAGCAGCAGGTTCTTCCATTAATTTTTGGTGTAAAATTATCTCCGTACATTTAACTGCGATACGAAGTATATCTTGGTCTGCTTCTTCTATTTTTGATTGGTGTTCAACCTTTGCTTGGTTAGTAATCTCTTGAGCCTTATTAATGAGAGTTTCATACTCATGTCTTGCATCCTGTAACCCTTTTTCATATCCTTCAGAAAACCCTGCTTCCTTAGCTTCTTCTGCTAATGTTTGACTCTTTTCCTTTGCTTCATTAAGTATTTGATCAGCTTGTTCTTTCGCTTGATTAATAATTTCATTGGCTTTTTCTTTGGCCATTTCAATCTCACGTAAGGCTTGTTTGTTAAGCTCTTCTATATCTAATCGAGGTTCTTGTTGGTTTTCTTCAACTCCACCAGGGTGATGTAAGGATTTTAATTGAATGACTTTTTTAGATTGTGTTGATTCATTCCATTTATAGATATTAGACAATAATATCGTCTCCTCCACCTCGAGCGATTACAATTTCGCCCATTTCTTCTAATCTTCTAATGGTGGCCACAATTCTAGTTTGTGATTCCTCTACATCCTTCAACCTAACAGGTCCCATAAATTCAATTTCATCTTTTATGTTTTCAGCCATACGACTAGACATATTTTGATATAAGACGTCTTGCACTTCCTCACTCGCCACTTTAAGCGCCAAGATCAGGTCTTCATTTTCAACATCGCGAATAATGCGTTGAATAGCACGGTTATCAAGCGTAACAATATCTTCAAAGACAAACATTCTCTTCTTAATTTCCTCTGCCAATTCTGGATCTCTCATTTCTAAATCATCCAAAATTGTTCTCTCAGTGGATCGATCAACACCATTTAAAATCTGAACAATAGATTCGACCCCACCCGTCTCAGTATAATCCTGAGTTACTGTAGCAGATAATTTTCTCTCTAAGATAGATTCAACTTCACTAATCACTTCAGGTGATGCCGAATCCATTACAGCAATCCTTCTAGCAATATCTGATTGCTGTTCTTCCGGTAATAATGATAGAACTTGAGAAGCTTGGTCAGAATCTAAATAAGATAACACAAGAGCAATCGTTTGAGGGTGTTCATTTTGTATAAAATTATAAATTTGCCCCGGATCTGATTGACGAGCAAAATCGAAAGGTCTTACTTGTAAAGAAGATGTTAACCTTCCGATAATTTGATTTGCTTGATCTTCACCAAGTGCCTTTTCTAGAACTGTTTTAGCGTAGTTAATACCACCCTGTGAAATATAGTCTTGTGCTAAGGCCATTTGGTGAAATTGATCAAGAATTTCCTCTTTTTGAGTTCCATCCACTTTTTTTACGGATGATATCTCGAGTGTTAGTTGTTCAATTTCTTCTTCTGATAAATGTTTATAAACTTGAGCAGATACATCAGGGCCTAGCGAGATTAAAAGGATAGCAGCTTTCTGTTTGCCTGTTAGTTCTCTTCTTTTAGTAGCCATTCCGTCTTAACCTCCTAATCCTCAGAAATCCAAGTTCGAATTAATTTAGAAAACTCTTCTGGTTTTTCTTTTGCTAATTTTTCTAATTGTTTACGGCGCATATCGGATTCTGTTTCCACTTCTGGTATTGATACCTCTTCTGGAATTTCTTGTTCCATCGTTTCTTCAGAGTGCACCCATTGTTCTTCTGTTTTTCTATTTCTAGCCAATAAGAAAATTAATAAAATAATAACGATAACTAGTATGGCACCTAAAACATACACCCAAGTTGGAATTGTTAGTGTTGTATTAGTAGTAGATGATGGTTCATTAGAAAATGGTTGGAAAGCAATATGGATTTTATCAGCTGGGTTAAATATTTCTTCTTCACTTATAACCTCTGATGAGATGGACGTTTCGATTATTGAAGATAATATTGATTGAACATCTTCTTCAACCGCAAGTAACTCAGCTTCAGATAACGTAACAGTGTCCCCATCTTCTTCAACCGTGTTATCAATCGCTACTTGAATTCCAATGTCTCTTACTTGATATGGACTTTCTACAATTTCTCGCCGAACACGATTAAACTCGTTGTTAATGGTTTCTCGAACGGTCTCGTACTCTGACAACCTATTAGGATCTTCTTCCCCTAAATATTCAGGAATATCTGTATCACCTTCTGGTAACTGACCCCCGTCAATTCCTGCATATGTTTCAGTGACACGTTCAACACTAACCGGTAGTCCTTCCATTGTTTCTACATCAACTGGTTCAACTAATTCCTCCACTCGATTCTCAACAGTAAAGTCAACATCCGTTGTGACAGAAACAACGACTTTATCTTGGCCAACCATTGTTCCGAGCATGCGTTGAACTCTTCGTTGTAAATCTCGTTCTATGTCTTTTTTTATATTCTGCTGTTCTACGTATGTACTGCCATTGCCAATGCTATTTCCTTGATTCAGGTCGTAATATTCGGAATACTGATTCATAATTACGATATTTTCTGTTGGCAAATTCTCAACTGCCTTTGATACTAAATGGTATAGACTTTGAATTTCACTCTGTTCAAATTGATGATTATAGCTAGTGTTTAATACTATTGAAGCAGTGGATTCATCCTGCTGTTCACCAACAAAAACGGACTCCTTTGGTCTATTAATCAACACTTTAGCATCATCAATGCCGTCGATAGTCGTAATTAATTCAGATAACTCCGTTTGAAGAGCATCAAGTTCAATAATTTGCCTTTCCTCACTTGTCATACCCCAAGACACATTATCACTAAAAAAAGAGTAGTCGATCTGTCCGCTATTAGGTAAACCTTGAGCAGCCAAATCAACCAACAGCTTGTCCGCTTGTGCCTCTGGAACTAAAATGGTTGTGCCACCATCCGATAATTCATACTTTACTCCTCTACTATCGAGCTCTTCTGTTAATTGCCCAGACTCTTGTAACGATAAGTCATTATATAAAGGGACCATGTTACTAGATGTAAGAAGTGTTGTTGATATAATTAAAATGAGTAAAAGCGCAACACCTCCACCAACAATCCCTATTTTTTGAGATTTGGTTCTGCCACTCCAAAATTCTACGACTTTGGCTTTATATTTTTGGATTGTTTCATTCATCGTAGTCCTCCGATTCTTACCTTACTGCTTAATTAAATTTGCATTCGCATTATTTCTTTATAAGCATCTATTGCTTTACTTTGTAATTGAGTCGCTGTTTGTAATGAGACGCTTGCTTTTTGTGATGCAATCATCACTTCATGTAAGTCCTTAACCTCACCAGTAACCAATCCATTCGTTTTTTGATCTGATACAGCTTGTAAATCATTTACTTCATTTATTGCATTTTTTAGTGCTGAAGAAAAACGTGATTGTGCTTCACTAGGTGTCGGTTGATTACTTTTTATGTTATGTAAATTATTCATATCCGTTTTTAAAAAGGTTGAATTAATAGGTTCCAAGAATACTCAACTCCTATCTTCCAATTTCTAATGCCTTCATTAACATTCCCTTAGATGCGTTTAAAGCAGTCACATTAGCTTCGTATGTCCTAGTTGTACTCATTAAATCTATCATTTCTTTTAATGGGTCAACATTAGGCATCGCTACGTAACCATCTTCATTGGCATCAGGATGGCTAGGGTTATAGACTTGTTTGAAAGGTGTCTGATCTTCAACCACTCTGCTTATTCTAACGCCGTTACCTTCAGAATCTTGGTTACCCATTGCTTTTTTTAATAAAGCATCAAAACGTTGCCCTTTTGGTTCTTGCAAGGCAACTTTTCTTCGATAGGGCTCCCATTCGCCATTTTCATTTAGTCTTGCTCGTGTTGTGTCAGCATTTGCTAGATTAGATGAGACAACATCCATTTTGAAACGATTAGAAGTCAAAGCGCTCCCGCTTATATTCATTCCATCAAATATACTCAACTTTAATTACCTCCATTAAGGACACTTTTAATAGAGTTGAACTTGCCATTAATACGTTCAACAAGGGCCTGGTAATAAATTTGATTCTCAGCTAATTCTGTCATCTCTTTATCAAGGTCCACACTATTGCCATTATGATTATAAGTTACTCCATTTTTTTGCTTAATCTGAATCTCTAATCCCGTTCGTCCAAAAGGGATATGTTTTTCGTTAGTAAGTTTTGCTTGGAAGTTATGTTGAGCATGTTCTAATTGTTTTTTAAATGACACATCCTTAGCTTTGTAATTAGGTGTATCAACATTAGCTAAGTTCTGCGCAATGACCTTATTTTTAACTGAAGAGTATCTCAAGCCACTTTCTAAGTTCTGAATGGTATCACTAAATAACTTCACTAAAACACCTCTTTCCATATGTATCCAAGATTCCACAAAATATCTAACGTTTTTACAATATAGTTACATTTTTATGTTTACATTATTACATAAATCGAGTCTTAATGATACAGTTTAATGTGAATTTTTATGAATTTTGTCGAACACTAAACCCCTTGCGCCCCAAGGCATGAAAAAAGGGCCAGGTCTTTTGACCCAGCCCTATTTTTAACCAATTTTTGGCTTATTATTTTATACTATGTTTTTCTAATTCAAGCAAAAACTTATCATTAAGGACTTTAATGTAAGTACCTTTCATTCCTAATGAACGTGATTCAATAACACCAGCACTCTCTAATTTACGAAGAGCGTTTACAATAACCGATCGAGTGATTCCTACACGGTCAGCTATTTTACTTGCTACTAGAAGGCCTTCCTGGCCATCTAATTCTTCAAATATATGCTCAATCGCTTCAAGCTCACTGTAAGATAATGAGTTAATTGCCATTTGTACAACCGCTTTACTACGTGCTTCTTCTTCAATCTCTTCAGATTTCTGGTGTAGAATTTCCATTCCTACGACAGTTGCTGCATACTCAGCTAATAAAAGGTCATCCTCTTCAAACGAATCCTCTAGGCGACTTAAAATAAGTGTTCCTAAACGCTCACCACCACCAATGATTGGTACAAGTGTAGTTAAACCTTTAGCAAACAAATCTTTGTTCTCGACGGGAAATGCTGTATAGCTACTGTCAATATCCAGGTTTGCAGTCGTTTCATTAATGTTAAATAGTTGCTGAGTATACTCATCAGGAAAACGACGATCTTCTAACATTTGTTTCATTCGCTCATTTTCAATTTCTTGATTGATTGCGAACCCTAATAATTTACCTTTACGGCTTAACACAAAAACGTTCGCTGAAATAACATCACGCATCGTCGCTGACATGTCATTAAAGTTCACAGCGTTCCCTTTAGTTTTTTGAAGCATTGCGTTAATCACTCTAGTTTTTTCTAATAAATTCATAATGTTTCCTCCTAAAAATTTTATAATATAAACTGAGACAAGTCTCTATTTTTAACAATTTTAGATAGTTTGTCATCTACATATTTAGCTGTTATTTCTACCTTCTCCATGTTAATATCTGGAGCTTCAAAAGATAAATCCTCAAGTAGCTTTTCCATAATCGTGTGAAGTCTTCTAGCACCAATATTATCTGTATCTTGGTTAACTTCATATGCAACTTCAGCGATACGTTTTATGGCTTCTTCTTTGAACTCAAGTTGAATACCTTCAGTTTCTAAAAGCGCAGTATATTGCTTAATAATCGCATTAGAAGGCTCAGTTAAAATATTAATGAAGTCTTCAATCATTAATTTGTTTAACTCTACTCTAATTGGAAATCTACCTTGTAATTCGGGTATCAAATCAGAGGGTTTTGCCATATGAAACGCACCTGCTGAGATAAATAGCATGTGATCGGTTTTAACAGCTCCGTATTTTGTCACCACTGTTGATCCTTCTACGATAGGTAAAATATCGCGCTGTACACCTTCACGAGATACATTAGCATGTCCTTCATCTTTGCCGCACACTTTATCAATCTCATCTATAAAGATGATGCCCGATTGTTCAGCTTGTTCGATGGCAACTTGATGAATATCATCCATGTCAATCATTTTTTCCGCTTCAATTTGAGTTAATACTTCTCTTGCTTCATTAACTGGTAAACGTCTTTTCTTTTTCTTTTTGGGCATGAATTGGTTAAAAGCATCTTGCATATTCATTCCCATTTGTTCAATACCCGAACCCTGAAGCATATCAAACATTGACGATTGCTGTTCTTCTACTTCTATTGTAACCATTTGATCTTCAAGTTCACCTAACTCCAACTGTCTTTCAACTTGTTGTCGTTGCTGTTTTATATCTGCCTCTTCATTGTCAGCTTGATGAGATGATTCTTGATCAGGGTTATTAAACAACATCTCAAATGGGTTCTTCATTTGGTTATTCTTCTTTTTAGATGGTACAAGCAGCTCAACTAAACGCTTGTTAGCCATTTGTCTAGCCTCATCTTGAATATCGAGCATTTTCTCTTCTTTCACCATTCGAACACTCGTATCTACTAAGTCACGTACCATGGATTCAACGTCTCGTCCTACATAACCTACTTCTGTAAATTTAGTCGCTTCCACTTTCACAAATGGCGCACCTACAAGTTTTGCTAAACGACGCGCTAGTTCAGTTTTACCCACACCAGTTGGACCAATCATTAAAATGTTTTTCGGGACAATTTCATCACGAATATCCGGTAACATTTGCATTCTACGATATCTATTTCTTAACGCAACTGCTAAAGCTTTCTTCGCATCTTGTTGGCCAATCACATATTGATCAAGCTTTTCCACTAATTGACGTGGGGTTGCTTTTGTGCTCATTCGCTACTCTCCTTTTTCATCTAATGTTTCGACTACTATTTGATCGTTTGTAAACACACAAATCTCACTAGCTATTTCTAAAGCAGCTCTAGCAATATCTTCTGCAGACTGGTCTTGGCTATATCGTTTTAATGCACGTCCTGCACTTAAGGCGTAATGACCACCAGAACCAATTGCTAAAATTTGATCATCTGGCTCAATGACTTCCCCAGTTCCAGAAACTAATAATATTGTATCTTCATTCATGACAATTAACATTGCTTCTAACTTACGCAGAACCTTATCGCTTCGCCATTCTTTTGCTAGTTCCACAGCAGCTCGAGTTAGGTTTCCATTATACTTCTCTAAATAAGATTCAAATTTCTCAAATAGCGTAAATGCATCTGCTACAGAACCAGCAAAACCTGCTAAAACCTTTCCATTAAAGAGCTTTCTAACTTTACGCGCTTTGTGCTTCATAACTACTTGGTTTCCAAATGTTACTTGACCATCACCACTCATAGCTGCTTTACCTTTATGTAAACAAGCAAATATTGTTGTTGCATGAAATTGTTGTTCCACGTTATCTCTCTCCTATTTTATGATCTTGGGTGAGCATTTTTATATACATTTTGTAAATAGTCTTTAGTGACATGTGTATAGACTTGTGTGGATGATAAGCTTTCATGCCCAAGCATCTCTTGTACTGTTCTTAGATCAGCGCCTTCATTCAATAAATGCGTTGCAAATGTATGTCTCAACTTATGTGGATGAATCGTTGATGTTAAAGAAGCACGCTTAATCATTTCATTAAGGATATACCTAACCCCTCTTTCGGTTAGTGGTTTACCACGATTATTCAAAAACACATTGTCGGTGTCATCAGAGTTTTTAGCTAAGAGGTCTTTGCGTCCATCATCTAAATACATTATTAATGCATGTTGAGCAAATGACCCGAAAGGAACGTATCTTTCTTTATTCCCTTTACCGTGGATTAATATCGTATTAATAGAAAAATCTATGTCATTTTTATGAATTTTGACTAATTCTCCAACACGTATACCTGTTGCATAGAACAATTCTATGATTGCTTGATTACGTTGACCAATAGGAGTCCTTAAATCCTCCACCTCAAATAACTTAACTAACTCTTCCTCATAGAAAAATTCAGGTAAATTCTTTTGAGCTTTTGGCATAACAACATGATTAAAAGGGTTAGAAGTTACAACACCCTCTTGTTCTAAATAACGGTAATATGATCTTAAACTAGACAACTTACGTGATACCGTGCGTCTAGTTAGCTCCTGTTTATATAAATCCGTTAAATAAATTCTAATATGAGAGTATCGCACATCTTCTACATGATTTACTAATTCTTTGTTAAGAAATAAATAAAACTGTTTAATGTCGTCAATATAACTTTTTATGGTTAAAGGAGAGGCATTTTTCTCAACTTTTAAGAAGTTTTCAAAAGCTAGAATGTTTTTTTCGTCCGTCATAATTTCTCTCCTTTCCAAAACGATTAAATTTTATCAAACTTTTCAAAGTATTACAACAATTTTCTACTATTCATTTTAAAATAATACTTTACATCCCACCAATCGCATATTTTATAGGAAGGAGAATTGTGAGTCAATTTAAACATCTCGATTACAAACATCTTTCACATTTCAGATACAAAATATTCAATTTATTGAAATTTTGCCGTTAAAAGGAAAAAGGATAGCGAAATTTTCGCTACCCTTACTTCATTTAACAATACAAAAATTATTGTTGTTCAGTTTCTTTGTAATCACATTCAGTACAAACAATTTGCGTGCTTTTCTTCTTCTTCTTCTCAACTAATAGAGATTGACACTTAGGACAAGGCCTTTCAATCGGTTTATCCCAAGATACGAAATCACACTCAGGAAATTGATCGCAGCCATAAAACGTTCTACGTTTTTTGCTTTTACGTTCTACAACGTTACCTTCTTTACACTTAGGGCACTTCACACCAATTTCCTTTAGAATTGGTTTAGTGTTTCGGCAATCTGGAAAGTTAGAGCAAGCTAAAAATTTTCCATACCTACCCATCTTGTACACCATCTCGTGTCCACACTTTTCACATGTTACACCTGCTGGTTCATCGCGTACTTCAACTTGTTCAATCTCTTTTTCCGCTTTTTCTAATCGTTTTTTGAAATCTTCATAGAACACGGAGATAATCTCTCGCCATTCTTTCGATCCCTCTTCAATATTATCTAGATCTCTTTCCATTTTAACAGTAAATTCTACGTCAATTATTTCAGGAAAGTATTCTTTTAATAGCTCTATTACAATTTCACCTAATTCAGTTGGTACAAAACGTTTATTATCTAGTGCAACATACCCTCTTCTTTGAATCGTATCAAGAGTTGGAGCGTAAGTTGATGGTCGTCCGATCCCCTTCTCTTCTAGAGTTTTAACCAACCTTGCTTCTGTATACCTTGGAGGTGGCTGAGTGAAATGTTGACCAGGCTTAATCTCGTCAGCTTCAACTATGTCTCCTTCTTTTAGAGGAGGTAGAATTTTATTATCTTCCTTTTTCTGATCATCTGTCCCCTCAACATAAAGCTTCATAAAACCTTTAAACTTAACTTGTGACCCAGATGCTCGAAATTCAACATTATTATTCCATAAATGAGCTGTTACAGTATCTAAAACAGCTGGTGCCATCTGACTGGCCATAAAGCGTTCCCAAATTAGCTTATATAACCTATACTGGTCTCTAGATAGCTTGTCTTTTATAGTTGATGGAGCACGCTTTGGAGTAGTAGGTCGAATTGCTTCGTGAGCATCTTGCGCGCCTTCAGAGTTTTTAGCTTTTCGACTAGCACCTAGGAACTCTTTACCGTATTGTTCTCCAATCCATTCTCTAGCATCTTTTTTTGCTGTTTCTGAGATACGAGTTGAATCGGTTCTCATGTAAGTAATTAAACCCGTTGTACCTTCACGGCCACCAAGGTTAATACCTTCATATAATTGTTGAGCAACCATCATTGTCTTCTTGGCTCTAAAGTTCAGTTTACGATAAGCTTCTTGTTGTAATGAAGAAGTTGTAAAAGGTAATGATGGGTTACGTTTTCTTTCACGTTTATTAACTTTTTTGACTTCAAAGTTTTTTCCATCTAATTTATTAAAAATTTGATCTACATCATCTTTAGAACTTAATTCTTGCTTTTCACCATTCACACCATAAAATTTAGCTTCAAAATTCTTTTTGCCCTTATGGAATGATCCAGTAATTGACCAATATTCTTCAGGCTCAAAGTCCTTAATTTCATTTTCTCGGTCAATAATCATTTTAACTGCAACAGACTGAACACGACCTGCACTTAGTCCCTTTTTAACTTTCTTCCATAATAAAGGACTAATATTATACCCAACTAATCGGTCCAAAACGCGTCTAGCTTGTTGTGCGTTAACTAAATCCATATTTATATCTCTAGGGTGTTTAAATGATGCTTTAACCGCATCCTTAGTAATCTCATTAAATACAACACGACAAGGTTCACCTTTTTCAACCTTTAAGGCATGTGCTAAGTGCCATGCAATAGCTTCCCCTTCACGATCGGGGTCGGCTGCAAGATAGACCTTTTTAGCTTTTTTAGCAGCTTTTTTTAAATCATTTAAAACTGGTCCTTTACCACGAATCGTTATGTAACGTGGCTCGAAATTATTATCAACATCTACACCTGTTTGACTTTTGGGTAAATCAATCACATGTCCCATTGAAGCTTTTACGCTGTATTTTTTTCCTAGATATCGTTCAATTGTTTTGGCTTTTGCTGGAGATTCTACAATTACTAAATAATCTGACATGTACCTAATCCTCCTACGAGGTAATTTGCGTTAAATTAAATCTGTTTCATTATTAAATAAATCTATATCATTTGTCAAACATCAATTTTCGACAAATATACTTTTTTTACAAACATTCGTCAAGTAAAAGAGAAGCGTTTTCATAAATCCAGTGTACCAATTCTTCAGGTTTTACAAGTGGTGTCGCACCTTCCTGAATTAATTTCAAGCACCCTTGAGCTTGCTTTAAAAAGATCGAATCAGGTACCGCGAAAACTTCTTTTCCTTGCTCTAAAGCTTGATCGGCAGTAATCATCGTACCACTTCGTTCAGCAGCTTCTATAATTAAAGTTGCCGAAGATAGACCACTTATAATCCTGTTACGTTCAGGGAAATGCCACCGCTGAGGACGTACATTTGGAGGGTATTCAGATAGTAATAATCCATCTCTCGAAATTTGTTGAAAAAAATTAATATGTTCCTTTGGATATATATGATTAAATCCGAATCCTAAAACGGCAATGGTTGGTCCATTATGTGTTAATGCATATTTGTGAGCCATACTATCAATTCCATAAGCTAACCCACTTACTATAGTGACATTTAGCTTTACTAAAGGCTTGAGGAATAGGTTTACTTTTAATTGTGCATATTGAGAAGGATACCTACTGCCAATAACAGAAATTTTAAAGGAATTCAGTAGAGATGGGTTACCTTTCCAATATAAACATAGTGGAGGATCGGGGATTTTAGATAACGATTCAGGATAATCTTTGTCAAATAAGGTTATTGGATTCCATAGTTCGTAAGATGCATATTGTTCCTTGATACTTTTAGATGTGTTTAAATATTCATGTAGCAAATTAGCTTGTTTCTGGGAAAGTTTAAAAATATGTTGAAGGTCTTTTGAGGAATAGAAATGAATTTGCTCTAATTCAGGATCACGCTTTAAATATAGTTGAATTTTTTGACGTGATAAACCGTAAAATTGAGATAAATAAAACAATTTGAACGATGGAGCGAACTTCAATTGGCATTCACCTCTATTAAATTTTTTATATGATTTCATTTAAAAATCCCCCGAATTCATAAAAATAAATTCGGGGAATGTTATTAATTAATGAGTTTTTGTTTTGTCAATAAGGTCGTTTTCTTTCAATACTTCAATCATTGTCTGACCCATTACAGCTGGTGTTTCTGCAACTTTAATGCCGCACTCTCTCATAATGCGCTGCTTCTCTTCTGCAGTACCTTTACCACCAGAAATGATAGCTCCAGCGTGTCCCATACGTTTTCCAGGAGGAGCTGTAGCACCACCGATAAAGCCAACAACTGGTTTTGTCATATTTTCTTTAATCCACTCAGCTGCTTCTTCTTCAGCTGTACCACCGATCTCACCAATCATCATAACTGCGTGAGTTTCTGGGTCTTCGTTGAATGCTTTAAGTACATCGATGAAGTTAGTTCCGTTTACAGGGTCTCCACCAATACCAACTGCTGTTGATTGGCCGAAACCTTCCTCAGATAACTGGTGAACCGCTTCATAAGTAAGGGTACCAGAACGAGATACAACACCAATGTGACCTTTCTTATGGATGTAACCAGGCATAATTCCAATTTTACATTCGTCTGGCGTAATAACACCTGGGCAGTTAGGTCCTACTAAGCGTGTTTTCTTACCTTCCATATAACGCTTAACTTTAACCATATCTAAAACTGGAATATGTTCAGTAATACAGATGACAAGATCCATCTCCGCATCTACTGCTTCCATAATCGCATCTGCTGCAAATGGAGCAGGAACATAAATAACTGATGCATTAGCGCCAGTCGCATCTACTGCATCTTGTACTGTGTTATAAACAGGTACACCTTCTACTTCTGTACCACCTTTTTTAGGAGTAACACCAGCGACAATGTTAGTGCCATAATCAAGCATTTGTCTTGTATGGAATTTAGCTGTTCCACCAGTGATACCTTGTACTAATACTTTAGTATCTTTATTAATATAAACGCTCATTTTCGCCCGTCCTTTCTTATTTTACTAATGATACAATCTTCTCAGCTGCATCTTGCATAGATTCTGCAGATGTAATATTTAGACCAGATTCATCTAAAATTTTCTTACCTAATTCAACGTTTGTACCTTCTAAACGTACAACAAGAGGAATTTCTAAACCAATTTGTTTAGTAGCTTCTACAACACCTTCAGCGATTACATCACACTTCATAATTCCACCGAAAATGTTAACTAAAATTCCTTCTACGTTATCATCAGATAAGATGATTTTAAACGCTTCTGTAACTTTTTCAGCCGTTGCACCGCCACCAACGTCTAAGAAGTTCGCTGGTTCACCACCAGAATGCTTGATGATGTCCATAGTAGCCATTGCAAGACCAGCACCGTTAACCATACAACCAATGTTACCGTCTAACGCAACATAGCTTAGGTCATATTTAGATGCTTCAATTTCTTTCTCATCTTCTTCATCTAAATCACGGTACTCAATAATATCTTTTTGACGGAATAAAGCGTTATCGTCGAAGTTAAGTTTTGCATCAAGCGCCATTACTTCACCGTCACCAGTTGTTACTAGTGGGTTAATTTCAGCGATTGAACAATCTTTTTCAACGAATACTTGGTAAAGACTCATCATGAATTTAACTGCTTTTCCTAATAATTCATCAGGGATATTAATGTTGAAAGCTAATCTTCTAGCTTGGAAAGGCGTTAGACCTGTTACAGGGTCAACAACTTCTTTGAAGATTTTTTCTGGTGTTTCTGCAGCCACTTCTTCGATTTCAGTTCCACCTTCTTCAGAACCCATCATAACGACACGTGAAGTAGCACGATCTAATACGACACCAATGTAGTATTCTTTTTGAATGTCGCAACCTTCTTCGATAAGTAAACGTTTAACCTCTTTACCTTCTGGACCTGTTTGGTGTGTCACTAACGTCTTGCCTAAGATGTCATCCGCATGTTCGCGAACTTCATCTAAGTTTTTAGCGATTTTTACACCACCAGCTTTACCACGGCCACCTGCGTGGATTTGTGCTTTAACAACTGTAACATCTGAACCTAATTCTTCAGCTGCTTGTACTGCTTCATCAACAGAGAAAGCAACCTTGCTATTAGGAACAGCTACATTGTACTTGCGGAAAATTTCTTTCGCTTGGTACTCATGAATGTTCATGATCCATCCTCCCATCAATCTGTAACTACAAATTATATAATAATGGTTATGTTAAAACCACACCGTTTTTATTATACATAAAATTCGTCATATACAAAAGAAACTAGACATATAAAGTCGAATTTAATCAATTTTTTTATCTGTTTGGTAAATAAAAGCGAAAACTTCAGCTACAATTTTGTACAAATCTTCTGGAATCGTTTCATTAATATTTATTTCATCTAATAGATTTACTAATGTCTCATCCTCATAAACCGGCACATTCGATTCATTTGCTCGTTCTAAAATTTCACTTGCTACTAATCCCTGTCCTTTAGCTACTACTTTTGGTGCATCATCTTGTTGTTCATCATATTTTAATGCGAACGCTTTTTGTCTTTTATTCATACGCGGTAATCCACCCCTGATTCAATAGGCATTTCCAAAGGTTTAATGGACTTAATTTCTCTTTCGTAAAGATCCTTAAATGAGACATGAACAGTATCATATCCTTGGTGTTCTAATTTTTCTATTAAACTTGGTATAAGTGTCTCAGTTAGCTTCTTTAATTGATTTGGTTGTTCATGAAATATAATTAAATCAATATACTTTTTTTGGACATGCAAATCCATCACTGTTTCTTTTAATTTCGGTAAGTCCAAGTAAAAAATGACACGACAATGTTGAGGTGAAAGCTTACCATCTTTTTGTTTATACCCCTCAAATTCCATAAATAAATCTTGATTTAAACCTAAAGTTTCCTTAGGTAGCTGAGCTGTAAACGTCATAAAATCTCTTGTTAATTCATGGTTTGACAAATGCATAGAGTTAAGTACTTGGTTTAATTGTTGTATAGGTTCACTCATTGTTGTTTGGTTAGTTTGAGATTGTACAACATTCAATAATGATTGAATCGTAGGATAATCTTGATTTGGCATACGCTCAGCTTGTGTTAATTGAAAGAACGATTTAAGTTTACTACTCAACTGCATACTCTGCTCTTGAGTCATAAGGGAAGCTAAAGCTTTGAAAAATGCAAGAGCTCTATTTTCTTGAGGAGCTAACTGTTGTTGAATTGTATTTGTAGTTTGGATAAGTTTCGCTACGATGTCTTCACTTGATAAATTCATAGGTAATGGCTGTTGATTCGTTGGATTAGAAAAATTTAATGTAACTTTACCTTCTTGAGCATAGTTCGTCCAGTGTTTTGTCCATTGTTCGAAACTTGTTTGATTCGTTATCACTCCAATTTTTTTAAATAACTGAAATAAAGCCATTGACCCACTGCTAACTTCTTTTAATGCTTGAAATGCAATGGATTCTTGGAATTGTTGTGAACTAATAGGTTGTGATTGTAATATTGAAAGTCTTTGACTTAATTGAAACACTTCTTCTGTAACTGGCATGTTTGTTATTGAACTTTGCAAATTGGTAACTGTCTGTGAAATTGATACTGGTTGATTCACTCGTTGATGTACAGCCTGGAATGTTTCTTGATTTAGAGGTAAATTTTGCTTAATCATGGTATGAATGACTTGGTTTTGATTAGGAATTTGTTGTTTCATCAGTTGGACTAATGATGTAAGTTGATTAGGTCTAATAGGTAACTGTTCCTTAAGTAATTGAGCAAGTTGTAGCTGAATGTTTCGAGAAACTTTTTCATTGTTTGCTCTTAATAATTGTTGTGCTGCATCCATATAAGACCTTACTTCTTGATTTTGAATAACTTTTAATTCAATAGAAGGTTGAGTTCCTTTTACTTGCATTAAATAATGTTTATTTGCTTCTAAAGAAGCATCCAATTGTGCAACTAATTGATGGCCTGATAAAGAAACAGCAGCCTTATTACCTGGATAAAACTTAGTAATCTTACCGGTAATAAGCTGCCCTTCTTTTAACGTAAGCACATTAGATAAACGCTGGGTTTGGTTTATTGAAGAAATCGTTTTATCAATTGATTTCATCTAATAATCACCTACTTATGTATATTGACGAACAGGCTGAAAAGAACGACGATGATGTGTTGTCACTCCATATTTCTTAAGAGCTTCTAGATGTGCTTTAGTACCATATCCTACATTGCTTTCAAACTGGTACATTGGATATTCCGCACCAATTTCCTTCATAATCCGATCTCGCTCAACTTTTGCAATGATACTAGCTGCTGCAATACTTATACTCTTAGAATCTCCCTTTATAATCGATTCTTGAGGGATTTTAATTTGTTCGAGTCTCATTGCATCTAATAATAGGTAGTCCGGTTGCTCATTTAACCCTTCTACAGAGCGTTGCATCGCTATTTTTGTCGCTTGATAGATATTATAATAATCTATTTCATTTGCATTAGCTTGACCAAGGCTTACAGAAATCGCTTGATCCATTATAATCTCGTAAAATTCTTCTCTTTTCAGTTGAGACAAGGCTTTAGAATCATTTATTCCCGGTAAATAAAAATCATGAGGAAGAATCACAGCTGCTGTAACTACTGGTCCGGCTAAAGGGCCTCTTCCTACTTCATCTACTCCAGCTATTAAACGATAACCTTCCTGATATAAGCCTGTTTCAAACTCAGACATTCGAATAAATTGAGCGTGTAATTCAGCTTCTTTCTCTTTTTCCTTATAATAACGATTTAGAAGTTGCTTAACACCTTTGCGCTCATCTTGTTTAATCGTTTCTAACCATTCCTGTGAAAATGATTTATTAGTTAATTTTTCTTTAATTACAGCAATCGTCTCTTGGTCTTTCACAATATCCCCCACTATATAGTTTATCGGTTAATTTATTCATATTTAAAGCGTTATTCTACGAGGTCGAATGTAATACCACCTAGCTTACCATTCCTTAAATCTTGAATAATAACATCAGAAGTCTTCTCATAATCCACTACACCACCGGAAGCTAGACAACCTCTTTTCTTACCAATCGTATCAAACCATACAACAACATCTTCTTCATCTAAATCTAGTTGATATCGATCCTCTAGAACATTCGGATAATGTTCTTTCATAAATTTTAAAACATAAACAGCAATATCATCCAGATGCAGAATTTGATCTTTGATGGACCCGACTGCAGCTAATTTATATCCCACTTCTTGATCTTCAAACTTTGGCCATAGAATTCCAGGCGTATCTAGTAATTCAAACTCACCTTGGATTTTAATCCATTGTTGTTGTTTGGTGACCCCTGGCTTATCTCCTGTTTGGGCACGTTTTTTGTTGGCTAGTCGATTAATGAGTGTTGATTTTCCAACATTAGGTATTCCTAAGATCATTGCACGAATGGATCGCGGATTAATTCCTTTTTCTTTACGTTTATCGTTAATGGATTGACCCATTTGTTTTGAGACTTTTATTAGTGCTTGAATATCACTTTTTTGACTAACATCGATTGCTAATGCTTCATGGCCTTGCGCTTTAAAATGTTCAACCCACTCGCTTGTACGTTTAGGGTCAGCTAAGTCCTTTTTCATAAGCACGATTAATTTCTGTTTGTTGCCTAAAACTTCATGTAGCATAGGATTTTGAGATGATTGTGGAGCTCTTGCATCTACTAACTCAATGAAGTAATCAACTAATTTTAGCTTTTCTTGTACTTCGCGTTTAGCCTTCGCCATATGACCTGGGAACCATTGAATGGTCATTGTTGTCACCTCTCTTAATAAATTTATTTATGTACAATTACGCTTTCCTGTGGCTACGGTCTCAACTTCACGAAAAGTTTCTGTGAATCGTTTCGCGGGATTTTCGACTCGTGCTTAATCCATAAGGAGTCGCCGCCTTTGCTCTTCCTGAGTACCCAACTTCTTGTATTTCATAATAATAGTGGTTCTAAGTCAAATGTTGGGGTGAGCATACGCTCACTCCTAATTTAATTGATACGAACCTTTAAATTCTTATATTGATGATGCAATAACACCTTTAATCTAAAACGATCAAACCGTTTAAAGCCAA
>NZ_JBQQCO010000008.1:0-129659 GCF_052246295.1 Piscibacillus sp. B03
CTGTAGTAACATGGTTCATAGGGAAGACCTCTTTTCTGTGAATTTTGTCGGCTAACTTAATTCTACAAAAAGGGTCTTCCTTTTTCTATGTTCTAAAAATCATTTACACAAAATATTTTATACTCTCAGACTGTAACCTTGTTCTTGTAAAACTTCATATACCTCATCATCAATTTTAATAGGTCTAGCGGCTAAGTATGGGTTGCTTTTACGAGATTCATTTTTTTGATCGATTAGCTCTTTAATGGTACTAACTCCATCGCCTATCACCTTTGCTGGTACTCTTTTTATTCCAGCAACTACTTTGTCTTCTATTACATATAACCTAATGTCATCACCATTAAAATATTGCTCTACTATAACATTCTTAAAACCTAATTTATTTCTTACTCGCTTTAATGCTTCTTTTAGTTCTTCATCGTTTTTAATATTAATAACAACGCCCTTACTAAGCGTTCCATACGTAGGTTTAACAATTAATGGATAACCTAATGTTTTAGACTTTTCAATGATTTCATCATTTGTTACTGATTTATCAAACTGTAAGCTATCAAGAATATTCGCTCCGCTTTCCTTTAGATACTGTTTTGTAAGTTGCTTACTTTGTGCAATTCTAACCGCTTCATTACATACTTTATCTCCTCTAGATTGATTAAAGTAATGAGTACGATCTTTTGAGGAAAAAGAATAATTTCTTCCAATTAGCTTTTTTCCTTGAGTTCTAATGTCAGAATATTGATGAATATCCACATAATAATTTAATTTTAAACCTCTTCTCCACCCTTCTAAACCTATTAAAAAAGCACATAAATTAAATCCTGTAATTCCTTCAACCATCTTTGATGTTACGAATTGATTTTTTTCCTTAGACACTATCATTCACTCCAAATTCCATAATATTTATTGATTATAACACAAAGTATTAAACGTTCTGTTATAATTTAATAGACTTAAGGTTTATGCTAAAATTAATTAGTATTATTTACAATTTGTATAAGGAGTAGATGGATTATGAGTTCCGAAGAAAAAAGATTTCTTCCTCATCTCGAAAATAGCCTTCCCAAAAGTGCTAATAATTACATGTTAAGTACATATAGTATTATATTAGAGGCATGGAGAAGAGGATTAAATATAACTATTAGGATATTAAGAGAAGCTAGTGGTAATATAGAACCTTATTTTACCCTAAGTGATGGAACTAAGAGTCATCAATTTAGTGTAACTAGAGGAGATAAAGTATCTGTTGAAGCCAAAAAACTTACTAAAAATAAATTTTCTACCAAAGAGTACTTAACAAAAAACAATGTTCCTAATCCTGAAGGTAAGTTATTTGAAGAAAATTCAACGAATCAAGAAATTATTTCATATGCAGAAACCTTTAAATATCCAGTAGTATTAAAACCTTTACAAGGTACTGGCGGAAAAGGTGTTATAGCCAATATTAAAAATAAGGAAGAACTAACTGAGGCTTTAGAATATGTTAGGGGAAAACTAAATTCTTCTGAAGTACTCATTGAGCGATTTTTTCCAGGTGTTGATTATAGACTATATGTTATAGGAGATAAAGTAGCTGCGGCATTAAAAAGATTACCAGCACATGTTATTGGTGATGGTGTGAATACTATTAGCGATCTCATTAAACAAAAAAATGTCGAAAGAACAAAAGTACCTTCTTTATCTAATAGACCTATAAAAGTTGACGATGAAACAAGAAATTTACTAAAACAAAACGGCTATAATCTGAATTCAATACCAAAGAAAGATGAAACTGTATACTTGAAAACTAAAAGTAATGTAAGCTCTGGCGGAGACTCAATTGATGTATCTGGTCAAGTGAGTGATAAAATTAAAGAAATTGCTATAGCTGCTGCAAAGTCCTTTGAAGACTTACCACATTGTGGAATAGATATGATTGTAAACGAAGATGAGGATACGGGAGTAGTCCTTGAAATTAATTCAAGAGCCCATATCACACAACATTTATATCCTTTAGAAGGACAAGCAAGAGATATTCCTTCTGATATAGTTGATTTTTATTTTCCTGAAACGAAAAACGTGGATAAAACTGAGGCAAATAAATTATATATTGATTATGATTATATTTATGATTCATGTTTACAGCGCTCTGCTAGTGAAATCAAGATACCAAAGTTACCAAGCGGACCTATTAAATTAACTAGGTTTGTTATTACAGATTGCAACTATTCTATAAAATTTGCTAAACAGATTAGAAGAATTGCTTTCAATCATAAGATAAATGGATATATTAAATCTCTTTCTAACGGAGATGTTGCAATTGTTATTGGTGGTAATGAAGGAAATGTCAAAAAATTTACCAATGCCTTGAATAAAAAGGTTAAGAAAAACTTCTCAAATGCAACTATTTCAGAAAAACAAAGAAAGAGTCCAGTCAAACACGGCTTTACAATTGTAGGCGATAATGAAGGAGATTCTGAGCAAAGTTCAAAGAAAATAAGTGATGAGTATTTCAAAAAATATAGTGATCTCAAAAATGATCACCAGAAGTTAGTTAGAAAGCTTACAGAATTCGAACAAAAAGAGAAATATTACAATCTGATGGAAAAACAAAATAAAAACCTTAAAAAACGATTGAAACAAATGGAAAGTAGTACATCTTGGAAGGTAACTAAACCTTTGAGAAAAGCTATAAAAATCATTAAAAAATAACCGAAGCAGTTGCTTCGGTTATTTTTTAATTCAATTTAATTTCTGGCATCCAATTCTTAAATCTATTAGATAGTTCACTATAAACTTCTAATGAATCAAATTCACCATGAGTTGTCCTAATATAAGGATTCTTACTAATATAATCTAGTAAATTGTGCATCTGGTAACCTGCTTTTTTATTTGCATCCACAAATGTTAACTTTAATTCTGGATTTTTTATATTTATCTGACCTTGTTTCTTTTCGATGTCTAAAGATAATGCTCCACCAATTTGTCTGTACAAACCCTTTTGTCCAGAATAGAAGTTACCTAAAGAATAAATACAGAATGTCTTCTTACCTCTTGAGTTAATAATCCATTCAGCTGGTTGAAGTACATGCGGATGGTGACCTATAATAATGTCTGCCCCTGCATCCGAAACTGATGCTGAGATTTCTTTTTGCGAAGATACAGGTAATAATGGGTACTCACGACCGTAATGTAATGACACGACTACAACATCTGGATTTTCTTCTTTTTTCAAACGTTCGATAGCTTGTCTAACAAATTTGGTTTGTCCCTTAACAATTCTGTTTAAAAGATAATTTTTTCCTTTCGGTGGGTTTTTCCCTAAAGTAACTGCAGTATATGATAAAAAACCAACCTTAATACCTTTTCTTTCAATAATGCGATGCCTTTTAGCATCCTTTTTCGATTTATGAGAACCCACATATTCTAGATTTATTTTTTCTAGATTTTCTAATGACTTTAGAACACCAGCTTCCCCTAAATCCATAGTGTGATTATTAGAATTAGAAACAATATCTGTACCAAATTCCTTTAAATTTTCTGCTAGCTCTACCGGATTATTAAATTCAGGAAATGAGGAAAGCCCCATCTCTTCACCGGCTACTAATGATTCTAAATTAACTATTGAAATATCACCAGAACTTAGAATATTTTTAGCAGGCTTAAGTTTATCTCTAAAATCATATTTTCCATCACTTGTTTTGCTTATGTTATATATTCGATCATGCAGTAACACGTCTCCTGTAGCGACTAATTTTATTGTCGACATAAATCTACCTCCAACATTAAGCACTTAATATAATACTATTAATAATTAAAATCCACCTACTTAATATAGCCTTTAATTGTGTTTACCTTTGAGTGCACCACTTATTTTTCTTAGAGGAGCTGTATATTTCCATGAGTGACTATTTAATATGTGTTGGTTATCTTTAACAACGCGATCTCTTAACCTTGTTTTTTGAACTAGTTCGCTTTCCATCTTTTTGGCTGCATATTGCACCGATTTCATACTTGTTGTTTTATAATCATATGTTATATCAAAACCAATTGTAAATGGTTCGTCGCAGTATTCTTCTTTAATTAAATCCACCCTAGATCGTTGAGGGTATTGCCTTATTCTACTTTTGAAAGTTTTAATGGCTTCTTTGTCATTACCTGCAACAAAGATTTCAATTTCATCAAATACGTTGTTGTTTACATAACCGTGTAACCCTAACTCAATGGCACTTTTCTTAAGAAACTGATGGTAACTATAGTGCTGTACATTACCTTTCACAATATATTTTCTAGAAGTAATTTTCCCTTGTGGCATCGGTGCTACTTCCACCTCTAGAGCCATTCTGTTTTCAAGTGGTTCTAATACTTTTGTAAGATCGAAATAGACTCTTGAATCGGATGTATCAAACCCTTTTGTTTCTGGAAAATAATAATCCACGATTGCTTTTGGTATATCTCGTGCCTTACCTCTAAGCGGGAAGAGGATTCCACCGATTTGGGCAGTTGGGTTTAATTCTATTACAACACCTTCTGCTTCTGTGTTGTTACTCTCATTAACAATAATATCAACACCACCATGGTAAAGGCCTGGTACAGCTTTCATAGCATTGATGGCGATGCTTTTAATTTCTTCAGATATAGTATCTGTGACATCGATCGGGTCTCCACCTGATGATACATTCGTTTTTTGTCTTAGAAGGATTTGTTCTCCTTTATCTGGAACGCTTCCTAAAGTGTAACCTGATTCTTGGATGAATTCTAAGACTTCCACATCTATATCAATTAAACAACTGTTGAGTCTGGCATTTTTTCTTCTCTCACGGTTTTTTAAGTCGATTAACTCTTCAATCGTATGAATGCCATCACCCATAACGTTAGCAGGTTTACGATTATAGGCTGCAATGACTTGGTCTTCTATAACATATACCCTATATTCCTCACCTTTAATATACTGTTCAACGATAACTTCACCATATTCTAATGTGTGACGCACATATTCAATGGCTTTTCTTAGTTCTTGTTCGTTTTTGATATTGGTGACAACCCCGTTACCAAGACTGGCATTTGTAGGTTTAAGAACTAATGGGAAACCTAGTTTTAAACTATAATTGTAAATTTCTTCATCCGTTGCATCTTCTTCAAAACCTGTTCCTAATGGTACCGGTACTCCAGCTTTTTTAAGCCACTCTTTCGTATCATCTTTCTCAGAACCGATTTCTACTGCTTCGTTCGTTACTTTATCTCCACGCGTTCTGAAAAAGTAATGGGTGCGTTCATCTGAACTTAAAGAGAATAATCGACCTGGAGGGTTTACTCCAAAGATAATCATATCTTGAAAATGCTCTGAGTCTTTAGTATACCATTTTAATTTTAGACCTCTTCTCCATCCTTCTAATGCAATAGCAAATGCATCAAGTCTTGTCTTTCTAGCATTTTTAACAATTTCATTTGTTAAATGGGGAAGACTTATACCTTGCTGTTCACTCATCATTTTTCCTCCTATTTTATCCTCTTTACGATTGCACCGAATAATCGAATTGGCGATGATACTTTCCATGAGAAACTTTGTTTAAATTTCCTTCTCTTCTTCTCTTCTTTTTTAATTTCTAAATCAAGACGCTCTAACTGTTTTTTATAGTCATTGATTTCATTAATTTGAGTTTTGAGATCTAATTTGATTTCAAAACCTACATTTAAAAAGCCTTCATACGGTTCTTCTCTTACCTCTTCAACTTCTGATCTTTCTGGATCCTCATATAATCCATTTTTAAAATCATCTACCATCTCTGGGTCGAGGCCGGCGACTACGACTTCAATCCCTTCATCCTCAATGCTCATGACATAACCATGTAATTCACGTTCAAAAGCTTGCTTTCTTAATCCTCTATGATAACCAATATTTTGCACATCACCCGTGACGATATATTTTTTAGCAAACACTTTTCCTAATGGTGCTGGTGTTACTGTTGTTGAGCTTGCTTCATAGTTAAAAAGTGGATCAAGGACATCATAGAAATCAAAGAACATTTGAGATTTCGTTCCATTTATATGTTTTGTCTCTGGGAAGTAATAATCAATAATAGCAGATGGAATATCTCGGCTTTCTCCTTTAATTGGGAATAATAAACCACCGATTTGAGCTGTTGCATTGACTTCAATCACATAAGCTTGACCATCACGATCTACCATTAAGTCCACTGCCCCATGGCTCATATTTGGTATAGCTTTTAAAGCATTAATCGCTATTTGTTTCGCATCTGGGCTAATATCATTAAGAACATCGATTGGATCCCCACCGATTGAAATGTTGCATTTTTTACTCAAGAAGATTTGTTTTCCTTCTTCTACAACCGTGTCTAACGATAAATTGTGTCGACCAATGTAGTCTTTCAGCTCATTGTTTATTTTTATTTGGCAATTAATTAATCTTGGGTTGTCCTGACGAATTAGGTTCTTTTGCTCGATTAATTGACGAATAGTATGTTTTCCATCTCCAACGACATTTGGTGGAATACGCTTCATCGCACCAACTACTTCATTTTCAATTACGTAAAGACGAAAGTCTTCTCCATCCACATACTTTTCGATGATGATTCTGTCGGTGTTTAATTGTTCTCTAAGATTTTGAACGGAGAACTCTAACTCACCATCACTCAAAACGTTAGTATAGACACCTCTACCGAAACTACCATCTGTTGGTTTTACTACGACGGGATATCCAAGACTTTCTGCATAAGCTTTTATTTCCTCAATCGTAGATTCTTCGTTAAATTCTTTGCCTTCAGGAACTTTTACATTTGCTTTCTCTAAGTATTCCTTAGTCTTTTGCTTACTCTTTCCGATTTCAACTGCTTCATTTGTAATTAAGTCCCCTCTTGTTCGGAAAAAGTAATGTACTTTTTCTCCATTACTTAACGAAAAAAGTTGACCTGGTTCGTCCACAAACCAAGTCTTGAGGTCTTTAAACTTCTCATGATCCTTAATATGCCATTTGAGTGTTAGTCCTCTGCGCCATCCCTCAAGGGCTACCATATATGAATCGAGATAATTTCCTTGAATGCCGTCTAGTATTTCTTTTGGCAGGTGTTTAAGCCAATTCTCCTGATTGTCTGCCATTCCTTTGTCCTCCTAAATAAATCCATTCTTTTATTTGTTTTTATCTTCTAATAAACGAAACTTTTTTCCATTTAATAAATCATGAGTTAATCGATTGTCCGCCTCTAAGTACTCATTACCTAACCACTCATCTATTTCATCACTGAATTCGTCATAGTTTCCTGGTTTAGGGGTAAATTCGCCAAATACTAAGCCATCTTCACTTTTTAGAAAATCTATTCTTAAAAAAGGTGCTGGGATGTTTAAGCTTAATTCTTCAACCATCTTAAGTTCTTCAGCGTCAACACCTTCACCTTTAAATAGTTCATGTTCATATTTACCTGTTTTAATCGGTTGACCATCCCTTGTCCACCAACAATATTGTAATTCTGGATAACGTGTAATTTCTAATATAAGGGCTACTTTTCCATAGAAACAATAAAATTTAATATCTCTTGCTGGGATGTGTTGGGTTTGATCTTCGTAAATTAATTCTTCAATTTTCCATTGGTCAGATTCGACCCAGCCACTGTTTAGGTCTTGTTCCATATGTTTTTTCAACTGTTCAATACTGAATAACGTTTGGTTACGTTTAATATCTGCAATTTTAGTGGAACTATGAACTAGATAAACACCACGGGAACCAGCGCCATCTTCTGGTTTAATGACGATTCCATCTTTAGTAGGTATTTTATCTAGTGAATATACCATATCATCTGTGTATGGCCTTCTAACGTCAAATTGATCTACAAACTGGTATGCTAGTTCCTTTTGATCCAGTGGCCATTCAGGTAAGGATTGGGTTAATTGTTGTTGTCTCATTCGCATCGTTAAGCTTGCTCTAAAGGATGCAGCTGGTGATAATGATACTGGATTGTCCTTAAACCCGATCCTGACCATAAATTCTGGAATATCTTCTGTCTTTAAAGCATTTAATATTTGATCATAAGCTACTTTTTGATAGTCCTCTTTGCCTTTCATTAAGAGTCGAGCTGCGTGGTGTAATGTATTTTTGTAATTTTGATCATGTAGTTCTTTTTGTTCAATCAGGTTTGAAAGGTATTGTAGTAAATTACCTCGATGATGTTCTTCAGCCAACATTTGCATTATTTTGTACGTATTGAGTTGGCGATCGTTGACGTTTAATAAATTCAGTTCTGATTTTGTTGTATACAATAACGCTTTTAGCGATTGGATCTGGTCTTCTAGTTCTTTAATTTGATATTGATTTGTTTTTTGTACAGACTTTAGCTTTTGAAACCACTTAGCCACTTTCCACATCGGGCTTTTTTGCATATTTTTCATAACTTTTTCATCATGCTTGATTTCTAAATTTAACTGTTCAATCTCTCTTTCTAGTTCGTATAAGCTGCGTGAAAGATTGACTTCTTTTTCTTTTTCCACTAACAAAGGGGAGGTGTTTTGGTCGGCTTTGTGTTGTTTATTTTGATTATTCATTCGTCACATCCCCTTTCTTAGATAATAGGTGACAGTCTATAAATTCTTTAAACGAATCATGGTTCTTCATCAAATGATTCCAGTTATGAATCGATAATTTAATGTTTTTAAGTTCTCTTAAATGTCGTTCTTTTAACTGACCTCGTACAGAATCATTTATAGGGTACCATTTACCTTTATGTCCGAAATATTGTATTAATCGATGTGAACTAACTCTGATTGGTTGCTTTTTATCAGATCTCAACTTAGTTACAATCATTTTTACGCTGCTTGGTTTAATACTTGGAATGTAGCGTTGATCTTCGTACAAAATAGATAAATCATAGACTAAAAGTAATTCGCATTCAATCTGTTCTCCAAAAACCACGACCTGAAGTTGTTCTCCATCGATTAATTGGCGATATACATCGGCCATTCTATATGGAAGGTTAAAATTATATTCACTTATTTGTGCTAATCCGACTTTGAATTCCATCTGTTTTAAAGATCGAATGTTATGAATCACTGATTCATTCAACTGTCTAAAATCCGCTGCTATTATTATATCAAACTGACGAATTTTCGAGCGATTTTTATTTGGAAGCATTGGCTCAGGTACTGGAAACAATCTCGATGTAGGTGAAATTGGATATTGTAATGATTCACCGTATTCATGGTAGTATTCAAAACTTTCAACGTATTCTTTTCTTGCACCTTTAAAATGTCCATCATACCCAAATGCCGAGCTGCTCGTTAAAGATCCTGCTGCTTGTCTTGGAAGTGATAATGGACCTGTTTCGAGATCGACAATTCGTTCTTTTCCAAATGTTTTTAACAAGCGACGTTTAAACTCTCCGTCCCCTGCAAATCTTACTTCATCCCAATAACCGATTGAATTAAGTACTTCATCTTTACGGAACATTAGAGATGACATATTTGAAAAAATGTAACGACCAAATAACCCTCTTCTATAGAAGGTTAATTCTTCTGTCAGCCTTGCGTGTTCAGATGTGTTGGCTATTACCTCTGGATGATCTATTAAATGCTGAGCTTGAATTCCGATTTTTTCAGCATGTGACCAGTCATCAGCATCGTTAACGGTAATCAAATCACCTCTGGCTTGGGCTAACGCAATGTTGCGCGCAACGTATGGTCCACTATTTTGTGGTGTTTGTAAAACTTTTACACGTTCGTCTTGTTCTTCATAACGTTTGGCTACAAATAATGTATCATCCTGACTATGGTCATCAACGATGATGAGTTCGAGATTCTTCCAGGTTTGATTTAAAATCGATTCAATTGCCGTCGCTATACCATCTTCAGCATTATAAGCAGGTAAAATGACCGTCACTTTAACATCTGAATCGGTTGTTTGTTTCCCTTGTAAAATGGTGTCTAGTTGATCATAGAGTTGATCATGCAATGCTTGATTAAACTTAATGGGACTTAATTGATACATTTCAAGTGCCTTGTTAATAAATTGTTCCTTTTTATCCTGATCTTCTTCTAGATTTGTTAGAGCAAAGTAAAGGTCTGGATGATCTCCAAGTTTCAAAGCTTCGTTAATGACATTTCGAGCCTGGTGGGCGTATCCTAATCGTTGTAAACATTCAGCTTCTATAATCGAAAGTTTTCTTAGTTGTTCGCGATTCGTTTCTTTATGACTCAACTCTTTTAAATAGGTTAGTGCTTTGTGTGAATCTTCTACCGTTAGTTGATTGGCATGCCACAATAATAGCATTTCTGCGACTGCTTTTTTGTGATACTTATTTCTAGGATTGTGATACATTTGTTCCAACTCAAATAAAACAGTAGATTCAAAGCCGTATTCGTACAAATACTTCTGGTATTTTTTGAGCTTGTTTTGTTCAAATTTTTGTTTATAGGTACGACTATACAATTGTCTAAGATCTCGTCTACCTAATAAACCTCCAACTAATGTCCGACAAACTTTCATAACTTTCCTAATTGAAGTTGATATGAACGTCCGAAACTTTTGTACTTGGTTGAAATAATATTGCTTTTCGACCATTTCTTTATGAACTTCATGACGTTCTTTTAGTTTTTGTTTTCTTAATTCATTTAGTTGGTTAATTTTTAGTTCAAGCTCTTGATTCTTTTGGCGATACGACTTTAAATCTTCGTGGTTATGCAACACAACCGTCTCCTTTTAAGTCAATAATGACGTTACGAGTCGATCAATTCTTGTACTCTCTTTATTGACAAATGTTCCTGGCTTCCCAAAATAAGTGACTAAGTGATCATTCTTACGATAATCCGCTTCACCTAGTACTTGTATCTGTTGAGCCTTAATCGTTGGGACATATTTTTGCCACTCGGTTAAGACATGTTCATTTTCAATAATTAAATAATCTGTTGAAATGTTTTCTCCATAAACCAGCATGTGAACTTGCGGGTTATAAAGTAACTGACGTATAGTTGATGGTACTTCTTGTTTGGTTTCATAATCAAATTCGTACATCTGAACTAAACCAATTCGATAGTTGGTATTCATTAATTCTCGAATTAAGCTATTCCAACCTATATCATATTCCTCTATTAATCGAAAATCAGTTGCAATAACTAAATCAAACTCACGAGATCCGCCTTGTTTATCTTCACGCTGTGGCCACATTGGTTCAGGTACAGGAAATGGTCGTACTTGAAGTGGATACGGATAATATAGTGAGTGACCATTACGTTGATAATGTTCTAAGCTTTCAACGTACTCTTTACGGACTCCCATAAAGAAGCCATTATATCCAAATGCTGAACTACCTGTTAGAGATGTCACAGATTGTCTTGGCAGTGATAATGGGCCTGATTTCAAATCGACGTACCGTGAACGGCCAAATGTTCGAATGAGTCTTCTTTTAAACTCCCCATCCGCTGCAAATCGAACGCTATCCCAATATCCAATTTCTTTTAATACGAGATCTCTACGAAACATAATCGAAGACATATTCGGGAAAATATACCGGCCAGGGTTCCCACGTCTATAGAAATTTAACTCCTCAGTTAGACGTGCGTGCTCCGACGTATTAGCGACCACATTTTTATGTTTGATTAGATGATTCGCTTGGATTTCGAGCTTTTGTACATGGGACCAATCATCCGCGTCGTTAATCGTGACAAACTCACCTGTTGCAGCTCTTAATCCAATATTACGCGCGATATAAGGGCCACTATTGACAGGTGTTTGGAGTAATTGGATTCTTGGATCCTTCTCCATGTATTGCTTGACCACTTCAACTGTGCCGTCCTGGCTTTGGTCGTCAACCACGATTAACTCTAAATTACGCCATGTTTGGTTTTGAATGGATTCGATTGCTGTTTGAATCCCATCTTCAGCGTTATAAGCTGGTAAGATTACACTGATTTTAGGTCCTTGAACGGCTGATCCTAATGAAACGTTTTCTAAATCATCATACGTGATATTTTCACCATGTTGATTGAATTGAATAGGGATTAAATCGTATTGTTTAATCGCTTGATTCATCCAGTACAGTTTATCCTCTGGCGAATCTTCTAAATTGGCTAATCCTAAGTAAATATCTGGGTGCTCTTTTTGCTTTAACGTTTTTAGTAATATTCGACATGCTGAATCACGAGCTCCTAATTGATCGAAGCATTCAGCGCTTAATATCGCATAACGTCTTTGTTGTTCTAAATTCGTTTCTTGTTTGGATAAAAATTTAAGATAGTCGATGGCTTTTCGACTATCTGCTTTGGTGTATTCATTCGCATGCCATTGAGCTAATTCCCATGCGGCTAACGATTTTAAATGCTGGTCATCAGTCGTTTCATAAATCTCTTTTAAATCTTCATAAGCTTTATGAATAAAGCCATAGTTATACAAATGACGTTTAATCTGTTTAATATATTGTTGATTTGTATGCTTTCGTCCTTTACCGATTATTTTTCTTATAACGGCTTTTTGTTGATCGGTTAAAGAGTCGGCTATTTTTTTCTTCGTTTTTTCATCTAATACTTTATATAAAACGCCATCAATAACTGAACTGACCGCTTTTTTGACTAAGTGCATCGTTGTGACACCATCCTATTGTTTCTTTTTTGCTCTTAATACTTTCTTTCCTTTTTGATTAGCCCCAGTCGCTTCTCGATAAGCTTTGACCACATCTTCTGCTTTTCCGTCCATGCGAATTTGACCTTGTTCAATCCAAATCCCACGTGTACAGATTTTTTCTACAAATGTCATACTATGAGAGACAATAATAACGGACTTCGCTTGTTCCATCATATCTTGAATACGTTCAGATGCTTTCTCTTTAAATTCGACATCTCCCGTTGATAAAGCTTCGTCAATGATAAAAATATCTGGTTTAAGTGTGGCAGCTATACTAAAGCCAAGTCTTGCTTTCATACCACTCGAGTAATTTTTAATTGGACGGTCAATGGCTTTTCCTATACCAGAGAATTCAACGATCTGATCAAATTGGTCGTGTACTTTTTTCTTGGAAATCCCTAATAGCATTGCATTTAGATAAACATTATCCCGACCTGTTAGTTGTGGGTTAAATCCTGTTCCGTATCCTAGTAACGTTGAGGTTTGACCATTGACTTCGAGTTCACCTTCATCTGGCCTCAATATATTCGTTAAGGCTTTACATAACGTACTTTTCCCAGCTCCATTGTGACCGATAATACCTACAATTTCGCCTTCTTTAATTTCAAAGTCTAAATGTCTTAAAGCCCAATGTTTCTCACCGTTATTTAAGTTGAAGCTCACGCCAACATTTTCTGCTTTCACGACGGTACGGTCTTTAACTTCTGTTTCCGTTTTCGTTAATTGTAAACTGCGTCGTTTCTTTTTCTCGATTTTAGGTAATGAGGCACGGTAATTAGCAATGACTGTTTTGGGATCACCAATTTCTTGGATATGACCTCTGTCTAACCAAATTAAACGATCACAATTACGTTGAGCATATCTTAGGCTGTGCGTCACAATAATGACCATCTTCGCCTCTTTTACCAGCTCACGCATCTTGTCTGCTGCTTTTTGCCCGAAACGAGCATCCCCTGTATTTAATGCTTCATCTAAAATTAATACTTCAGGCTGTAAATGAGCAGCTACACTAAAACCTAAACGGGCTTTCATACCGCTGGAATAATATTTCATCGGCTGATCCATAAATTTGCCAATCTCAGAGAACTCATGAATATCGTCAATGTATTGATGAATGAGTTCTTTATCAATCCCAAGCATCATACCGTTTAAATAAACGTTTTCTCGACCAGTTAATTCTTTATTAAAGCCCATACCAAATGAGAATAAAGCCGTGACTTTTCCATCAACGTCAATATCCCCTTTATCTTCAATCAATATTTTTGAGATCACTTTACTTAAAGTTGTTTTTCCAGCACCATTCGATCCAATAATTCCTAAAATCTCACCTTCGTATCCTTCAAAAGTGATATCTTCAAGTGCCCAAGTGTGCTTGGATCTTTTCTTTTTCTTCTCATTCGAGAAGATACGAAATGCTTTTGATTTTAGATCGTCCTGATCATTTTCGTAAAAAGCGACACCTACGCCTTTTGATTGAATAATTTCATTTTGTTTACTCATCATGATCAACTACTTTCTAAACTATAGAGCTTTAATGATTTTATGCTCATTCTTGCTATAATGATATAGCATGGTAATGGCCACAATGGATGACACCACAAAGATAATTCCTAATCCTACAAAATTTGGTGTTGTATTAAACATCAGAACATCACGATACGAATTAACGATGACCGCAATCGGATTATAATCAACAATCCAATCTAAATTATATTCTGATCCTTTCAATCTTCCGCCTTCCCAAATAATCGGTGAAGCGTAGAAAAAGATTCTAATGATATGCGTCATCACATTATCAATATCTCGTACGAATACATTAACATAACCTAATACAAAACCAATTGCCATTAAAAATACAAGCGTGACTAATATAATTAATGGTAAGAAAATAATTTCCCACCCTGGAACAATTCCGTTAAATGCTAAGAAGATCGCTACTACAATTAGTCCAAATAGGAAGTTAAATAACTGTGAAATCGTAAATGATAATGGGAATATCGATTTTGGTAAATAGACTTGGTTAATAATTGTGCTATATCTTAAAATGGATTTAGATGCACTATTTATACTTGAACTAATCCATCTCCAAGCAACTAAACCGATGACTAAGAATACAGCATAGTTAAAGTCATCATTCTCTCGACCTAAAACAATAACAACTAAGAAATAATAAACGAGTACGTTTAGTAATGGATCCAATAACCACCAGAAATAGCCTAAATAACTATTACGGTGTTCCGCTTTTAATCCTGATTTAACTAGGTAATATAATAAATCTTTTCTTTTTATAATCTCTTTCAAATAATTCTTCATAATGGTTTTTGCACCACCTGTAGTTCCTTTTAAGTTCGGTTTTTCAGTTTCGATTTAAGCGTGTTCTTAATCCCATAGAACGTATAATGCACGAAATAATACAGACTTTTAATTACGTTTAATTTTTCAATCTCTCTATAAACATACCATTGACTTTTCGATGCTTTAAGCTTGTTACTTGAAACCGTATTATGTCCAAGGCGATATTTCGCTAATACTTCAGGTAAACCATACGCCTTATAACCTGCTTTAGTCAATGTTAACCATAATGCATAGTCTTGTCTTCTTCTAATATTCTTCATCTGAACGTGACCGATTTGATCACGATCTAACATGACGGTTAAACACCCTATTACACAATGCTTTAATAAGTCCGTATACACCACTTCACTCGGTGCTTTTGAAATGTTTTGAGTTAATTCACCGTTTTCTTTCATTCTTCTATATTTCGTAAAAGAAAACGCGACACCTGTATCCAACATAAATGCTACTTGTTTTTCTAGTTTTTCCGGATACCACCAATCATCGCTATCTAAAAACGCAATAAACCGGCCTTCTGCGTGATTCATCGCTGTATTTCGTGCAACGGCCGCTCCTTGGTTTGTCTCAAGCTGAATCAATTTAATTTTGGGCTCTTGTTGAGCATAAGATTGGACGATTTCAACTGTTCGGTCTTTAGAGCAGTCGTCGACAATGACCATTTCATAGTTGTCATACGTTTGATTCAGAACAGATTGTATGGTTTCTTCAATATGTTCTTCTGCATTATAAGTTGGTGTAATTACTGAGACTAATGGTGTCTGACTATGTTGTTTTTCCTTATCCATCATCATCACCTTTTACGTGGTCCACTCATCATAAAGCTCGATGAGTCGATTGGCTTGTGTTTGCCAGTTCAATTGTTCTTGAACAGCCTTCTTTCCATTTAACCCCATTTGTCTAGCTTCATTCGGGTTTTGAATTAAATATTCAATCGCATCATGGATTGCCGTTTCATCGTATGGGTCCACAGCAATTCCACATTGGTACTGATCAATAATTTCTTTCCACCTATCAAAGTTCGAGCAAATAATTGGAAGACCAGCATTCATATACTCGAAAAACTTGGTGAGCTCTTTTTTTAAATAATGCTCAGTTGGTGGAAATAACGCAATACCTGCAAGCCAGTTGCGGCTGAGATAAGCCTGTTCTATGTCTTCTTTTTCAACAAAGCGATCAATACCTGTGATATGAATCCTATCTTGATGATCGCCAGCGATCTCTTTCATTTCATTCGCATAACGACTTGGACATTTTCCAATGAAATGAACCTCTACTTCTTGATGGATGTTTGGGATTTTCGGGTGTATATGAGCCCCTCTTTGAACATCCACATTACCTGTGTAAAGAAGTTTCTTTTCAATTGGCTGATTTGAACGATCATGCTGTAAAAACTGTTCGTTCACAGTTGGGTAATTTAAAACCCAATGTCCTTCAGGGTAAATTTCACTATAATATTTTTCAGCCAAAACTTTCTTGAAGTTTTTGGTAAAAAAGCCTTCAATCGTACGGAAACTTATTTTAATCAAACGTTTGATTGACTTTTTAAGATAGTCTTTCTTAATCAAACTAGTTACGAAATCTTCATGAATATCATACACGACTGTATTTCGTTTGTTCTTTAATAACCATGCAATCATCATGAGTTCTGGATCATGAAAATGATAGACATCTGCTTTTTCTTTCTTAGCTATGCGGTAGACTTCCCATGAGCCTTGAATCATTCGTTTTAATTTAGATGAATAGCTATTAATCGGGATATGCTTAATCGGTGTTTCTTTTTGACCTTCTGGTGCTTCTTGCGCAATTAATGTTACATCATATCCCGCCTCATGCAAGGATAAGCATTCTTTATGATAGATTCTTGGGTCATATGGGTGGTGAACACTCGTTAAATGCACCACTTTCTTACTTGATCGCATGATTTCAACCCCAATTTATTTCAATGTTTTCTCAAATACTTGTTCATATTGTTTAACAATTTCTTGTGCATCAAATTCATTAGCACGACTCAGACCTTTTTGGATAATGGTTTCTCGATCATCCTGAGATTTCGATAATGCTTCAATTATAGCATCTGCTAGTTGTCTTTCATCACCAACTGGTGTAATCGTACCATAATGGCCATTTTCAAGAATTTCTTCGGCGCCAGGTTTACAGTTAGTCGTTACAACTGGTGTTCCAACAGCTAACGCTTCCACGATGACATGTCCAAATCCTTCATTTTTCGAAGTTAACGTAAACAAATCTGATTGTTGTAAAAAGGCATATGGATTTGTTTGGAACCCGGCAAAATAAACATTTTCTGAAATTCCTAATTGTGATGCTAGGTTTTCAAGTTCATCTTGTAATGGTCCCTCACCTAAGATCACCAGTTTAGCTTTTTTAGTTTCAACCACTTTTTTAAATGCTTTTAATAACGTGGGATGATCTTTTTCTCGAACGAGTCGACCAGCTGTTACAATTACTTGAGCATCACCTTGATAAATTCTTTTATATTCTTCTGGTATTTGTTCAATTCCTGTACTGCCTCGGATATGGTCTAACTCGACTGGATTATAGATGACGTCAATTTTGTTGGGATTAACATCATATTTATCCATTAAGTTTTGCTTCACACCATTTGATAAAGCGACAACTCTCTTGGAGAAACGATAAAACAGTCCATATAGTTTTAGCTTTAAGTTTTCTTTTTTATTTTGACCTAAAAACGCCGCTTCTCTCACCACGTTTCGGGCTTTTGTAAAAGACAATAAACGAGCTACTATCGCAATAACATTGTAATTCGGAATCGTGCTAAAGACGACTTGAGGGCGTTCGTTTCGAATCAGTTTAGCCAAAGGTATGATGGCTGACCTTAATCGTTTTGTTGGTAGTTTTACAAACTTTATATCTTGGTTTAAATAACTCTCGTAATTTCCTTCATAATTACAAGTTACTAGAATTGGTTCAAATCTATTTCTGTCTATGTTATTCAATATATTTAGAAAGGTTCGTCCTGCTCCACCTGACCCTAAATAGTAGATAAGAAACAGGACTTTTATTTTTTTCTTTGGCATATAACTTCCCTCTTATCATTAAAAACACACTGTAAGAATTATATCATAGAGCTATTGTTGTGTAATTTTAAATTTTAGTTACGCTTGGACGTCCGATCGAATGGTATTCGACAGACGCTTTTTCAGCCTCTTTCGGGTCGTAACAATTACGTCCGTCAAAAATAATTGGTGTTTTCATTAATTTTTTAAAGGTATTGAATTCAAGTTGTTTAACTTGATCCCATTCCGTGATAATCAATGCGACATCCGCGTTAGTGAGTGCTTCTTCAATATTGGTCGTATAATTAACGTTTTCTTTGATTACTTTTTTCGCTTGATCGATCGCAATTGGATCGTAGGCTGTAATATTGACGTTATATGAAGATAGCTTATTGATGACATCAATTGAAGCCGCTTCTCTCATATCATCAGTATTGGGTTTAAACGCTAATCCTAAAACTGCGATTTTCATTTGTTCTAGGCTTGAGCCAAATCGCTCTATTAATTGATCGACGAGCTTTACTTTTTGCTGGTGGTTAACCTCAACAACTCCCTTTAAAATTTCGAAATCATAATCGACTTCTTTAGCAATATGAATGAGAGATTGCGTATCCTTTGGAAAACAAGAACCACCGAATCCGATTCCTGCATTTAAAAACTTGCTACCGATTCGGTCATCCATTCCCATACCTTTTGCCACATCAGCTACGTTCGCTCCAGTCTTCTCACAAATATTGGCGATTTCATTGATGAAACTAATTTTTGTAGCGAGAAAAGCGTTAGATGCATATTTAATCATTTCTGCACTGTTCACATCGGTGCGATAGACGGGTACGCCAAACGGACGGTTAATTTCTTCTAATGTGTTGGCTGTGTTTTCATCATCTGTTCCAATCACAATACGATCACCATTAAACGTATCATAAACTGCGGAACCTTCCCGCAAAAACTCTGGATTGGATGCGACTTTAATGTTGACGTCTTGCTGCAAGTTCTCTTTAATCCAATTTTGAATTTTGTGATTCGTTCCAACAGGTACCGTACTTTTCGTTACAACAATTAGGTCGTTTTGTGCATATTTCGCTATATCTTTTGACACTGCCTCAACGAATGTCAAATTAGCCGAACCGTCTTCATTCTCTGGAGTTCCTACTGCGATATAGACGATTCCCTTGTTAGCTAAACCAGTAGCATAGTCTGTTGTGAAGTCCAGACGATTGTTTTCAATATTATTTTGAAGGAGTTCTTCCAAGCCAGGTTCATAGATCGTTGAACGACCGGACTGTAATGTTTTTATTTTTTCAGGGTCAATATCGATGCATGTTACATGGTGCCCTATTTCTGCTAAACATGTTCCTGTTACAAGACCTACATAACCCGTTCCAATTACTGCAATATTCATTATTTAGCACCTACTTTGTTTAATTGTGATAATATGGATTCTTTTAATATAGATAACTTTCGCTGACTGTCCTCGGCTGTTTTCCTTTTTACACCGAAATAGAACTTGAGTTTTGGTTCCGTTCCAGAAGGTCTTAAACAGCACCAAGAACCATCCGTAAACTTGAATTTAACCACGTTAGCTTTTGGTAAATGAATGGATTCTGTATCGTTACTTTGAATGATGTGTTTTTTTCTTGAAACATAATCCTCTATTGAATGTAATGATAACCCATCGACCTGTAAAGCGTTTTGGTTCCTAAAATAAGTCATCGTGTCATCGATTTGTTTCATACCTTCAAGCCCCTCTAGTTTAAGAGAGTGAAGGTCTTCTAAGTAATATCCGTATTGTTCATATAATTCTTCAAGACGATCATATAACGTCATATTTTTTGCTTTATAGTAAGCAACCATTTCAGCAACGATGATAGCCGCTTGGATTGCATCTTTATCTCGCACAAAATCTTCTACAAGGCATCCATAGCTTTCTTCATAGCCGAAAACAAATTGATGTTTGGAATCCTTCTCTAAGTTTTTAATTTTTTCTGCTATAAATTTAAAGCCAGTTAAGACGTCTTGTGCGATACCGCCATGGTGTTTTGTAATGTCAGCTCCCAATTCTGAAGTAACAATTGTTTTGAACATAACGGGTGTGACGTCCCTGATCGTTCGATGAGTTAAGATATAATCTAATATAAGTGCTCCAAGTTGATTACCCGTTAAAATGCTGAATTGTTCTTGGTTATGACGGGTAGCTACGCCAATTCGATCGGCATCTGGGTCTGTCGCCATGAGGACATCGGCGTTAATGTCTTCTCCCAGCTTAATCGCTTTTTCAAATGCTTGAGCTTCTTCTGGATTCGGAAGTTCCACATGTGTGAAATCAGGATCTGGTGGACGTTGTTCTTCCACAAACGATAGATGCTGTACTCCTAGCTGTGTTAACCCTTTTTCGACAAGCTGACTTGCCGTACCATGAAGTGGCGTGAAAACAACTGAAATGTCCTCTTCCATCGCGTTTTTATTAATTGTGATTTTGTTTAATTCATTTAAGTAAGCATTGTCGACTTCATCCTCTAACCAAACTAATAGGTTTTGCTGCTCTAGATCACTCTGTTCAAGCACGTCTACCGCAAACTCATTTTCAATAGAGTTGACTTTTTCTAATAATTGTTTGGACGCTTCTAACGAAAGTTGTGCCCCTTCTTCATTGTACACTTTAAAACCGTTATACTCTGGTGGGTTATGACTTGCTGTGATCATCACTCCAGCAGCTGTTGATAAATATCGAACAGCAAACGATAATAACGGCGTCGGGCGAATATCTTTAAATAAATATGTTTTAATCCCATGAACGCCCAATACTTTTGCAACTTCTAATGCAAAAGTAGACGACTGATGTCTCGGGTCATGGGCCACAACCACTCCCTGCTGTTTCGCATCAGTACCTTGTTGCTCGATATGTAAGGCTAATCCTTTTGCCGCACGCCGAACCGTATATATGTTCATTCTGTTAATACCCGGTCCAAGCTTACCTCTCATTCCACCCGTACCGAATGTTATATGCTCATGGAAAGCTTCTTCTAATTCAGTAGAATCCATTTGGTTTAATTGTTGTTTTAAGTTTGGGTCTAAGTTTTCATATGTTAACCACTTTTGGGATGCTATTTTCCAATCCACTCACCCTACACTCCCTTCATTCTCGAAAAAATCCCCCAAATATAAACTTGGGGGAATCCTTTATCTTGTTTCATTTAGTATTTGTTTTAAGAATGGCAATAATTCTTCTCTAATATCATCACGTTGTAATGATAATTCAATTGTCGTTTTTAAGAAACCTTTTATTTCACCTACGTCAAAACGTTTGCCATCAAATTCGTAAGCATAAACAGACTGCACTTCATTCAAGCGTTGAATGGCATCTGTTAATTGAATTTCATTACCTGAACCATACTCTTGGTCCTCTAAATAACTCATAATTTCAGGTTTTAATACATAACGTCCCATAATGGCAAGGTTCGATGGTTCCTCACCTAACGGCGGCTTTTCAATAAATTGATTCACTTGATATAGGCTGCTATTTTTATTTAACGGATCAATAATCCCATAACGGTTTGTTTCACCTTCAGGGACTGTTTGAACTCCAATGATGGAACGATCTGTTTCATTGTATTGATTGATGAGCTGCTTTAAACCAGGTGTTTCGGACTGAACAATATCGTCACCAAGTAAAACAGCAAACGGTTCGTTCCCAATAAATTTCCTTGCACACCAAACGGCATGACCTAATCCTTTAGGTTCTTTCTGACGAATATAGTGAATGTCTAGGTTCGATGATTTTTTGACCTTTTCTAGTAAATCGTATTTTTCACGTTTCCTCAAGGTTTCTTCTAATTCACTTGAAGAATCAAAATGGTCTTCTATGGCTCTTTTACCTTTTCCGGTTACGATAATAATATCCTCAATACCAGACTCAATCGCTTCTTCTACAATATACTGAATGGTTGGCTTATCTACAATTGGTAGCATTTCTTTCGGTAGTGCTTTGGTTGCTGGTAAAAAACGAGTGCCTAAACCTGCTGCTGGAATAATTGCTTTTTTGACTGGTTGCATATTAAAACCTCGCTTATTTTTTGTTCATATGTTCTTCTACGACGCTTTGGATTCTTTGTTGTTCTTCATTTGGAACAACATAATACCATCCGTTTCCAATGGTTTGACCGCTTCCTTGAATTTCTTCTCGGATCGTTTTGTCACGAGTTCCTCTATAATCAAGGAATAACTTACGCATTTCGTTCATTTGAAGGTTCGTTTCAACGTTGTCTCCAACGGTCGTTAAGATTGAATCAACTTTAGTAAATGATTCGAATGACATTCCTTCTTGAATGATCGCATCTATAATTTTTTGTTGACGATCATTACGACCTAAGTCCCCACGGCTATCTTGTTTACGTTCTCGGGCGTAGCTTAGAGCTGCATCTCCATTTAGAGTGATCTCACCTTCGGGGAAATCGTGCCCTTCATAACTAAACGCACGTTCATTATTAATCGTAACACCACCGAGGGCATCAACACCATCTTTTAACCCTTCCATATTAACTTTACTATAGAAGTGGATCGTTGTATCAAGAAATTCCTCAACCGTCTGGACAGATAATTCAGCCCCACCAAAAGCATAGGCATGATTAATTTTATCTTCACCACGGCCAGGGATGTTCACACGTGTATCTCGTGGAATGCTGAACATCAACATTTCTTCTGTATCAGGGTTAAGTGATAAGAACATCATTGTATCTGAACGTCCACGATCTCCTTCACGTTCATCTACCCCTAACAGAAGAACATTAATCGTATCTTTATTACTTAAACGATCTTTAATCTCATCCTCTTTTTCCCCATCTGAATCAAGAGGTGTATACATCGTATCGACCGTATCATTCAATTTATTGTAAAAGTATAATCCATAAATTAACAGACCAACTAGTAAGACTCCAATTATAATCCATAAATATTTCCATTTTTTCTTAGTCTTCTTTTGCTTCTTGAGCTCTTTACGACTCTGCATTGGCACTTTTCCTTTCTTTTAACAATATTAGACAAATGCCTATCAACTATTATATATGATAGACCATTAGATTGGTATTAATACGAGATTACATTTCCATTAGAAAACCAGCTACTATTGATAGCTGGTTTTCTCTAAGTATTAGACGTTTGTAGAAGGAAATAGTTTCAATTGAGCCGACATTTTTTAACAAAAAACTTTCTAAATGGTATCACGGGGAGCTAGTAAATATTTTTCTTTCAATCAGTATATAATTTCTATCAAAAAACACCCTAGCCTGCAACTAAGCGTCGCAGAACCAGGGTGGGGGTAGCTATTCTTGTATTTGTAATGTGATTGAATTATAGTTTTGACCGTTTCCTAGTGGGTTGTAATTCTTCTCGATATTTCCTGCTGGGTCCACTGCAAACCAGTTAACGGTGGTCGTTTCATCGATGGTTAATGTTTCTGCTGGCTCGCGTGTACCGCCGAGTTGTAATTGTTCGGATTCAAATGTAGGGCGGCTGCCATCTAAGGTGTAATAGATGGTTGCCGGCTCACTTGTTTCAAATTCTAATTCCACTGGTTCGTCATATTCACCTTCACCAGGTGTAACATTTGATTTTGGTGGTTGGTTGTCTTTCGAGTTTTGGTAAGCGACTTCGAATAAGCCGATTAAACCGTTAGCAAATTCCATCGCTTCTTCGTGACCTTCTTCATATGGTGGTTGGAAGCCGACTGGTTGCCAGCGCTGTTCCTCGTCATTCCAAAGGTCCGCACCAACTTCGAAGTTCCACGCATAAATTCCTTTTTCATACCATAGGTAGTCGGCAGAGTTCCCTCCAGCTGAATAAAGAACGTCCGGAATTGGACCCGTTCGGCTTGGAAGAATCACGGTGCCTCTATGGTCTTGTATTTTATTTAAAATGTGATTAGACGCTGCCCAGTAGAAGGCTTCTTCGCCTGCTGTTGGTCTTGGCAGTGGTTCGCGATTTTGATCATAGGCTCCTGGTGACCACATGAAGTAACCACCGTAGCTGTGAATGTTCATTGCGAAATCGATGTTATCGAATTCATCTGCTAACCAGACTAAGTTCTGTGATTCTGGTTCAGAGTGCTCTTCTGGTCCAGCGTATACGGCACTCGTACAATTCGTAGAAGCCCCGACATAACCGTCATGAATGGAGCCAATTGAATGGTTACGGTTAAGGTCGACACCCCAGTAGTCTCTTGCGCCAAAATCGCTTAATTCTTCTGGACAGTGGTTGGTCATATTTTTACGTTGCCAGTTGTAATCATAAAAGCTATAGGTCGCACCGTCTGGGTTAACGGATGGGACTAAGAAAATATCTAAATTGTTGACTAGCTGTTTTGTCTGGCCGTCATGGGCATAGTTTCTGAGTAAACGTTCGGCCGTTTCAATCGTCACGAGTGGGGTGACCCATTCACGTGCGTGTTCTTGAGCGTAGCCAAGGACACCTGGTTTTGAACCGTCACGGTGTTTACCGATTCTTAAGGCTTTCACCGTTTGTGGTTCGCGTGATATATGCTCTGGAGCGCTTAATCCGTCTGTTAAATCAGCTGACGCTGGTTGTGCTGTGCCTGAACCTGGGTAGCCACGGTATGTTGATGCCGTAACCAAGTCCCCCGCTTCAGCATTAAGCGCATTAATAACGTCTTGTGCCGTGCTTACAACACCACCATTTTCATCCGTTTCAAGGGAGACTGCGATGTGCTGCCCTTCAACTGCCACTTCAAGGTCGGATGAATTTTCACCAGCTAGGAGTTCAACGGATAAATCATTGCCTCCTTCATGGCCCCATGCCTCTGATGTTACGACCACGGCAGAGTTTGCTTGGGTGCCTAACGTTGCTTGGGCATAGCGTCTGTAACCGTTCGTTTCGTTTGGCATTTCGATGATTTCTACAAGGTCCGGGAACTCCTCAGCGAGCTGTTCCATTCGCTCGTTCAGCTCATAAGGGTCCATGTAGTGATCGACGAATTCTTTGGCATAGTGATCATCTGGCTTGCCAGGCTTGTCCTCACCTAGCCATTCAGTCACATCTGCGGTGACGTCGTTTCCTAAATTACTCGTGACCGTCACTTCGCTTGGAACCATGTCGATCGGAATAAATAAATAGTGGTATAGATACTCGCCAAAATCCGATTTTCTCGTTAATGAAATTGGAGCTTCATTTCCGTTCCAATCAGCCGTCAAACTTGTGCTCGCAATTTCACCAGCGCTGGATTTGACCTCTAGATAGAGGAACGTTTCTGATTGATTCGTGAAGTGATTCGCACGAAGGAACTGTAGCTCTTCTTCCTCTGCTTCAATTTGATTTTGTTTGTCTATGGTTTGGGTACGTTCATCAACACGTTCTTGCCACATTTCTTCTGTGATGAGCGTGTCTTTGACCGTGATACCGTATTGCGCAAGTCTTTCAATCTCTGAATCTGTCACAACCGCATCGACTTCAATTTCACCGTCGTGGATGTGAGCGCGGTGAGTCAGGTCAATCCCTAATTCCAGTAACTGATCCAGTGCCTCCTCGTTCGGCACTTCTAACTGTACAATCTGAGATGGCTCGTTCACAACCTCAACAGGCCTGTCCTCTAAATCCGCCGAGACGGATGGACTCTCGTTATTGTTTACGTAGATAGAACCAATTGCTAGTCCCACAGCAGACGCCAACAATAACCATTTCACATGCTTAACTTTTGACAATACCTACCACCTCCATAAAAGATTAACTCTATATTAAAATACTTTTTCAGAATATTCAGTAGATAATGCGACTTAATTTTACGTGCTATTCCGACAAAGGATGACAGGGTGGGGCATTGGTCACGAAGTGTGGGAAATGATTGTTGGCAAAGGGGTTGAGGGTTAAACAGACTTGTAACGCAGTTCTATTTACCCTCGTTCGTTAGGAGTATTACAACTCTATCGACATTCCGTAGTTCTCTATCGCAATTCGGAGCTTCCATATCGACAGTTGCGGGCTCTCTATCGACAATTTGGGTGCGCCAATCGACATTCGGGGCTTCCTTATCGACATTCGAGCGCCGCCAATCAACATTCGGGGCTTCCTTATCGACATTCAGAGCTTCCTTATCTACATTGGAGCGCTGCCAATCGACATTCGGGGCTTCCTTATCGACATTCAGAGCTTCCTTATCGACATTCGAGCGCCGCCAATCAACATTCGGGGCTTCCTTATCTACATTGGAGCGCTGCCAATCGACATTCAGGGCTCTCTATCAACAAAGCGTCCTATCCTAATTGTTTTAAACACAAAATGAAGGCTCCCGGACGAGCCGGGAGCCTACCTTATTTTATTCAAGTACAATTTTTTATTGTAACTTAGTAGATATTCGAAGTCAGTTCGGTAATCGTATTCTAGTAAATAAGACCTATAACGTTTGCCGCCTTTACTTTGGAATCCTTGATTTTTTAATAGTCTACTTGCCGTTGTGGAATCAACGTTTAACCATTGGCTGAGGGTGTCGGAAGAGATTTCGGAGCCAAATATAAGATAGTAATCTTTAAGCACCTCCTGTAAGGTGTTGGTGTTTTGTGTATGGCAGTATTCACACGTGAAGTTTGAACGATAGTAGATCATTCTTTTTCTGAAACAATTAGGACAGACTGCACCTGGGGCAAGGTCGTTTTCGCTGAGCTCTAACTCTTCTAATAGGTTCATATCATAGATTTGGTTATTGCGCTGTAATTCTTGGAATATCTGCATGCGATTGGTGATTGATGGTTGGTTTTTATACATGTTTTCAAGTTGGTAATAAGCGTGGCTTAGTTTGTAACCAGAGATGACCCTCTGATCAAGTTGCTGATGGTCATGCTCAATGATTGCATTTTTGTTCGTGAAAACGACTAGCGTCTCAATTGGCACTGTTATTCCTTTTTGTCTTAACCAATTTGAGAGTAACCTTGCATGTTTTTCGACTTGAAGAATGGGGTCTTGGTAACTGGTCAGTTCCCCCTTATAGTTTTGGACCATTTGCCCGACATGGTGATCAACTGAAATTCTTCCGACTACATTCTTCACTTGTAGTAAGAGGATGAACTTTTCACAAAATAAAATTGTATCGATTTCGAAATAAATTCCGTTCAACTTTAATCTAATGTTACTTAATTTCGGAAGATTTTCTAATATGTATTTTAAATGATAATCTATTGAGACTTCACCATAATAGCCAGAGCTATACCGGGCTATCTGTTCTTCTAATACAGTTAACACCTTATGACCAGGGATAATTTGACGGTTTATGGCCAGCAGTTTTAACAGCTTAACTGATGTCGGTTGATCTTTCAATCAAATGCCTTCTTTCTTAGAGGGAGTGGTCAAGATTAGCGAAGTGGGTCGTTTGGCCTTCCCCGGAACCAAACTGTAAAAAGGAGATGATTATTTTTACACGAGACTAATTTTAGATGGAATCCTTATATTATTCTTCAACTAATCTTGACACCTTAGTTATACCCTGTGAAATTGTTTGACACAAGGTAGTGAAAAATCAATTTACTATAATATAAAAATTTAATTTTTATATGTGAAATTAAACTTTTACGTCATTTTTACGGTAGAAAATTCAATTTCGATAAAATTTGGATTTTTTATATACTAAGAGATCTGCTCTTTCTACTGTTGGGTTTTTTCTATCGGCAAGACGATCTTCTCTATTGACTATTTGGGCTTCTTAATCGACAGTCGCGGCTTTCCAATTGACATTCGGTGCTCTCCTATCAACAGTCAGCACTTCCCAATCGAAAAATTGAGACTCCCAATCGACAGTCAGCACTTCCCAATCGAAAAATTGAGACTCCCAATCGGCAGTCAGCGCTTCCCAATCAACAAATCGAGCTTCCCTATCGACATTCGGTGCTTCCCAATCAACAAATCGAGCTTCCCTATCGACATTGGCGCGTTCCCTATCGACAAACCGAGACTCCCAATCGACAGTCGGCGCTTCCCAATCAACAAATCGAGCTTCCCTATCGACATTGGCGCGTTCCCTATCGACAAACCGAGACTCCCAATCGACAGTCGGTGCTTCCCAATCAACAAATCAAGCTTCCCTATCGACATTGGCGCGTTGCCTATCGACAAACCGAGCTCCCCAATCGACAATTGGACCTGCTCTATCGACTTTTGCTGCGTCTCAATCAAAATTTCAAACAAAAATTAAGAAGCTTTTGCGCCCCGTGCGCAAAAGCCCCATCCTACTCCAAACGAAAAGCTCCCGCCGTGGCGGGAGCTTTCTTACTTTAGGCTTTTTTCTTGGTGAATTTGTTTGATAGGTCATCAAATAATGTGTAGACAACCGGGATGAGCACGAGTGTGATTAGCATCGAGAATAGGAGTCCGAAGATAATCACAACGGCTAGTGGTTGTTGGGCTTCGCCGCCTTGGCCGAGTCCTATTGATAATGGGATCATACCCAGAATCGTTGTGAGTGACGTCATTAGGATCGGTCGTAGACGGTTGGCTCCGGCTTCGATAATGGCCTCGAATCGTTCAACGCCTTTTCGTCTTAGGATATTAATGTAATCCACGAGGACGATGGCGTTGTTGACGACAATTCCGGCGAGCATAATCACCCCTATGAATGCCGGAATCGATAACGGCAAGCCTGTGACAAACAGGCCGAGAATGACACCGATGATCATCGTCGGTAGCGAGAACATGATGATGAATGGGTGCAGGAAGTTTTCAAACTGCACGGCCATGACAGCGTAAACTAAGAAGATTGAGAACACCAGTGCGAGTGCTAAATCTTCAAAGGCTTCCATCATGTCTTCTGCTTGACCACCGATGTTGTAGCTGTAACCTTCTGGGAACGTGAGTCCGCTCAGGCGTTCGTCAATTGCGGATGTGACGCTACCTAAGTCACTCCCGACGAGTCCAGCTGAGACAACGACGCGGCGTTGTTGATTTTGCCTTGTTAAGGATGTTGGTCCTTCGACTTGGTCAATGTTCGCTACAGTTTCTAAGCGGATTTGGTCACCTGTTGGTGTTGCAATTTTCAAGTCGCGAATTTCTTCTAATGTGTCACGGTCTTCTTTAGGCGTCAGTACGCGAACGTCGAGTTCACTTCCTTCTGACCTAAATTGTGTTGCGACTTGGCCGTTTAGCTGTGAGCTAATTTGACCCATGATTTGAGCGCGTGTCATGCCAAACTCAGCTGCCGCGTCACGATCGACTAAAATTTGCATTTCTGGACGTCCTTCATCGGCTGATGTGCCTGGGTTGTGAACGCCTTCGATGTCTTCAATGACAGTTACGACTTGGTCTGCTAGTTCGGATAGTACATCATGGTCGGGTCCGTTCAATTCGACTTGTACGGGATCACCTGCACTAACCGATGCCCCGAGGACACTGACGCTTATGTCTGCACCCGCAATCTCTTGAATTTGCGAATCCCATTTTTGCATGACATCTTCTGTTGATAGGTCACGCTCGCCTTTTGTTACGAGTTGAACCATGTAGGACGCACTATTCGATGTGCCGCCCATGCCCATTTGTCCGCCTGAGCTTCCAACTGTGGCAAAACTTGATTCAATCATGTCGGCGTCTTTTTCCATAATAGTGTTAACTTGTTCTACGACATTCATCGTCTCATCTAAGTTTGAACCTGATGGTGTCTCCACGGAAATTTCAATTTGTCCTTGATCCGCTTCTGGTATGAACGCGAGCCCGAGACGTGGTACGAGTGCTAAGCTTGCAGCTATGACCACAACCGCAACTAAGATACTTGTTTTTCTATAAGTCAGGGTGCGTCTTAAGATGCCTTGGTAAAAGTTAATTATTTTTCCAAGTAAGCGGTCGAACCAGTAGCGTCGACCATTCCCTTCGCCTAACTTTTTCAACATCTTAGATGACAGCATCGGAATAATTGTAAGGGATGCTGCGAGCGATGCGATTAGGGCGAATGCGACGGTTAACGCAAGTGGCGTGAAAATTTCAGACGCGATGCCTTCAACAAACACAATTGGTAAAAAGACGACTAATGTCGTGGTCGTTGAGGCGATCACGGCTGGTGCGATTTCGGATGCGCCTTTTCGTGCCGCTTCCTTCATCGAATAACCGCGTTCCCGGTATGTGACGATGTGCTCGAGTATGACGATGGCACTGTCGACCATCATTCCGATTCCGAGTGCGAGTCCACCCATCGTCAGGATGTTCACGGTTTCGCCGGTAAAGTACATTAACGTGAATGTCGTAATGACGGCGATTGGAATCGATAAACTGATGACGAGTGTTGCGCGGAAACTTTTTAGGAATAAAAGTAAAATTAGAATCGCGAACACGGCACCGAGTAATAGGTTTTGCACGACTGAGTCAATTGACATTCGAATGAAGTCGGCTGTGTCGAATACGACGTTTAGCTCGACACCTTCTGGTAAGTTCGCGCGAGCATCATCGAGCGTGCTTTGGATCGCATCAGATACTGCAACTGTGTTTCCGTCTGTCTTTTTCAAAATGTTCATGACGACGGCTTCTTGCCCGTTGACCATGGATTTGCCGGTTTCGTCAGTTACACGTCGTTCAACGGTTGCAATGTCACCGAGTTCGATCATTTCTTCTTGTGGTGTCTGAATCACTGTTTCTCTTATGTCATCGAGTGATTCGTACTCACCTAGAATACGTATTTGTAATTCCTGGGTTCCCCGCGAGATGACACCTGCTGACATAGATTGATTGGAACCTCGTATGGCTTCCATGACTTGTTGTGACGATAGACCGAATTGATTAAGCCTCTGTTGGTCTAGAACGACACGGACTTCTTCGGTGATGCCACCTTCTATTCCAACAGATCCTACCCCTTTTTGTCGTTCAAAAATCGGCTGGACTTCGGTTTCAGCTAATTCTTGTAAGGTGGCTTTGTCATCCCCGGTTAGGCCTACCCACATGACGGGCATTTGTTGTGGGTCAAAGCGCAATACGTTCGGTTCGCCGGCACTGTCCGGTAGAAAGCCTTTGACCTGGTCGACTTTTTCCCGAACATTGAGTAAGGCATTGTCTAAATTAGTGTCAGTTGAAAACATCAGGACAACGAGTGAATTTCCTGGCTGTGACTGGGCCTGAATCGTGTCGACACCTTCGATTGTAGCAACGGAAGACTCAATTGGTTTCGTGACGAGTTCCTCGACCTCTTGTGGAGCCGCGCCTTCATAGTTCGTTGCGACAACCGCAATCGGTAGGTCGATATCTGGATATAAGTCTACGGATAAATTACGGAATGAGACGAAGCCTAGCGCAAGGATCGCGAGGACAATCATCGTCACCCCGACTGGTCTTTTAATGGATGAATTGACGAGGCGCATTATTCAGCCTCCTCGTTGATTGAGATTTCTTGGTCGTCAGATAACGTTAACTGCCCACGGATAACGACTTGGTCGCCTTCTTCAAGTGTGTTATCTTCTACTGGTTTGATCGCTGTTTCTTTTGATTGCATAGCGATGACTTCAACTGGGATGCGAACAGCTTTATCGTCTTTTGCCACAAAAACGACTCGCTCTTCACCTCGCTCAACAACCGCTTCAGTTGGAACGATCAGCGCATTTTCAGCAACCATTTTTTCTAATAAAACTTGCGCGGAAACGCCTGATAAAATGTCTTGATCCTCATTTTCGATTTCTGCTTGGATTTCAAAGGTTCCCGTTTCCACAGCACTGTCGGCAACGGTAGTAATCGTTGCGGTGCCTTCTTGGTCAAGCTGGGATACGGTGAAGTTTACTTCGTCGTCTTTTGAGAAGTTTTGAACCTCACTTGCTGGCACGTTAAAAGTTAGATTTAAAGGGTCAATCGTGACGACGATGGCTGCTGGTTCTTCATTTGTTACCATACGACCTTCAGCCATATTTAATTGTTGAATTTGACCGTCCATTGGTGCTTCAAGGTCTCTGCGTCCATATTGAGGGTGGACGATTTCAGCTAAAACATCGCCTTCTTCAACGACGTCCCCTTGCTCAACATGTAACTCATCGACTTCCCCTGCGATTTCAGAAACCACTGGCATTTGATCGCTCGGCATTGTACGCGCGACAAAGGTTCTCGTTTCGGTAAAATCCGATTGCGTCACTTCCGCTACTTCCACAGGCGTTGCGACTGTTTCTGTTTCTTCCTCCTCTGGCTCATCATTACAAGCAACTAATACAACACTGAGTATTGCGATTATTAGGACTAGGAATTTTTTCATTATATTTCACGCTCCAATGTGTTTTCTAATATTAAAATGTCATCATGGATGACGCTGAGCTTTTTCAAATGTTCAAGCATGGATTCGATGATAATTTTTTGTGGTGAATCCTTTTTGATTTCGCTTTGAATGACGTCGAGTGCTTCAAGGGCCTTATTAGGTTGGTCCTTAATGCTGCTATGTATTTTCTGCCTAATTTTTGCTAACAATAGGGCACGTTCTTCAAAAACGTGCGGCAGCTTCTGAATCGGTGGTTCGCTGCCATCAGTGATGAGGCCTTGGCACATATGGTCAAGCTGGCTCGTGATGAATTGCGGTAACTTCTCGCGGTTGATGGTGCTTTCGTCCACGACAAGCCAATTCGTGTAGCTGTTAATCATGCCTTCGAGTATGATTGCCGCATCATTTTCGAATGGTTTAATCGCATCACCGTAAATGGCTACAATATTGTCGCGAGTCCAGTTAAAATTTTGCTGACGAGTCTGGATAATAAATGACTCCGCATCTCGACCGAGTGGCACCTGATCTCGCAACAACATCACGATGAGCGGTTTATTTTCAATAATAAAATCAAAGTAAATTTCGAGCTGTTTCATCAGCGCATCTCTAGGGTTCGATTCTTGCTTCGCTTCCTTCATTCTTTCCATGATCGTCGCATAATAATAGTCGTAGATCGAAACAATTAATTCATCCTTCGACTCAAAATAATTATAGAACGATCCCTTCGCAACCCCCGCATGTTCAGCTATCTCCTGAACCGACGTGGTATGGAAACCTTTTTTGGCGAAAAGCTCAATACTTCCCTTGATAATGCGTATTTTCTTTTCATTCATAAAATAACTCCTCTACTTAGGATGACCAGTCAGTCATTTTCTAATATACTCCAGTTTATTTGATGTTACAACTAAGCGGGCTTTGAAAATTTTGAAGATATCGTGAACATTAATTATGATGTTCCGACTTATTGACAGTCGGTGCTTTCCTATCGACAGACACGGCTTTCCTATCGACAGTCGCGGTTCCCAATCGACAAATGGAGCTCCCCTATCGGCATTCACGGCTTCCCAATCAACAAACGGGGCTCCCCTATCGACAGTCGCGGCCTCCCAATCAACAAACGGGGCTCCCCTATCGACAGTCGCGGAGTCCCATTCAACAAACGGGGCTCCCCTATCGGCATTCACGGCTTCCAAATCGACAAACATGGATTCTCTATCGACAGTCGCGGAGTCCCAATCGACAAACGGGGCTCCCCTATCGACAGTCGCGGAGTCCCAATCGACAAATGGGGCTCCCCTATCGACAGTCGCGGAGTCCCAATCAACAAATGGGGCTCCCCTATCGGCATTCACGGCTTCCAAATCGACAAACATGGATTCTCTATCAACATTCACGGCCTCCCAATCAACAAACGGGGCTCCCCTATCGACATTCACGGCCTCCCAATCAACAAACGGGGCTCCCCTATCGACATTCACGGCTTCCCAATCGACAAACATGGCTCCCCTATCGACATTCACGGCCTCCCAATCGACAAACGGGGTTCCTCTATCGACAGTCGCGGAGTCCCAATCAACAAATGGAGCTCCCCTATCGGCATTCACGGCTTCCCAATCAACAAATGGGGTTCCTCTATCGACATTCTCAGCTCACCAATCAACAAACGGGGTTCCTCTATCGACAGTCTCAGCTCACCAATCAACAAACGGGGTTCCTCTATCGACAGTCGCGGAGTCCCAATCAACAAATGGGGCTCCCCTATCGGCATTCACGGCTTCCAAATCGACAAACATGGATTCTCTATCGACATTCTCAGCTCACCAATCAACAATCCGACTTTTCTAATATAAAAAACCACCTCCCCCGCTCTTTTACGAGTAAAAGTTTGGGGTTGGGTGGTTTAGGAGATGTACTTATTTTTGATGAAGTAGCCGAATACGTGGGCGGCTAGCATGACTTGGTTGTGCATTTTGGATGGTGATAGGTCGACCTTGTGTGACTGGTTGTTGTAGAAGATAACTTCGGTTTCGTTTTTATGACCTAAGATGGATTGGCAATCTTTGATGTGGCAGTAGTCGATCCAAGTGCAGTCTGGGTGTCGGACTTTCATGGTAGGGATTAGGATGATGCCTTTGCTTGGGTCGACTGGTATTGGAATCATGACCTTTTTCTTGGTGACGATCTCGATGGCCTTTTTCCGACCGTCCAGAGTCGCTCCGCCCTCTTGGATACAGGAAGAGTCAATGATTTTTATCGGTGTTTGCTTTGCGAGGACGGTTCTGTTTGTTTCGATAATTTTGCTTTGATAAATGGGATCGTAATTGGGTGAAATGACCATCGTATGATTGTTAATATAGTAATGCTCAACTTTTTCAATCTGTACCATGACTACTCCTCCTCATAATCTCATTTTTACAAACATTATTTTACAATATTTTAAAATTATTTGAATATTTTTTCTCAAAATTTTAGTTCTTAAAAGGAACTTTTTGCCTATTGTTCTAGTTATTTAGTCCTGTTTTGTTAAACTTTTGGAAATTATGTCGATATTACAGGAAAGGCTCAAGTGAGGTGATTTGTATGGATGTCGCTGCGGCATCAGTGATCATGAGTCAGGCTAAGCTGCAACAACAAGCAGGTGTCAAGATGATGGGAATGACTAAGGATCAAATGGAGGCTCAGGCTGAAGGTTTACAAAAACTTATGGATTCAGCTCAAGTGCCTCAACACCCCGATTTGGGAAACCGACTGGATGTTAAAGCTTAGTTAGATTGAAAAATCCTGCGGGCACAACCGCAGGATTTTTTTAATGAAAGAAGCTTCCGCAACTAGTGCGAAAGCCTCTACATTTTTAGTTATTTTCTTCTTCTTTATTTTCTGGGTCATCCATGTCATCTTGCATCATGTCGTCTTCTTCATCACCCATGCCACCATTGTCGTCACCATTTTCTCCATTGTCGCCGCCATTATCACCATCATCATTTGGCTGTTCTTGATCTGGCTCTTGCTCATCAGTGGCACAAGCGCCTAGAGTTCCTAAGACTAACATTGCTGCCATCAGTAATTTAAGTAATTTCATTTTTGTACCTCCTAAAGTTGTATTTCTCGAGAATAGTGTTACCATAATTTAAATTATTATCATGGAATTGGAAAATTTTTTTGCTGAAATTAAAGGTTGAGGCTTTTTTCCTATAAGATGACGTTGCTTTTGCGCTTGAGGGGCAAAAGCTGCCTTTTAACTTGAATGAAAAATTCCCGCCGCGGCGGGAATTTCCTTATTTTAATTACTTGGCATTGAATTTCATGTACAGTTGAACTCGTTACGCGTACACTTGCACTCGTTTCATGAACACTTGACCCGTTTTCACGTACACTTAGCCTCATTTCATGTACATTTACACGGATTTCACGTACACTCACGCTTATTTAACGTACACATAACCTGTTATGGACGACAATTGCCCCCTCGAAACCAATAAAAAAACCTGCCACAGATCTGCGGCAAGTTCATATTATTCTTTATTTGGATCAACGACAGCAAACATGATTTCAGCTTCACAAGCCATCTCGCCATCGACGGTTGCGACAGCTTTTGCTTTTCCGATTGGTCCTTTTAGGCGAAGCATTTCGACTTCGAGTTTTAGGCGGTCGCCTGGTTTGACTTGGCGTTTGAAACGGCACTTATCGATGCCTGTGAACATGCCAAGTTTACCTTTGTTCTCATCTTTTTGTAAAATTGCAACGGCTCCGACTTGGGCGAGTGCTTCAACAATTAGTACTCCTGGCATGACCATGTATTCTGGAAAATGGCCTTGGAAGAATGGCTCATTGGCAGTCACGTTCTTGTAGCCAACGGCGCGTTTACCTTCTTCTAATTCATCGACTTGATCGATTAATAAAAATGGATAGCGGTGTGGGATGATTGATTTAATTTGCTCTATATCTAGCATGGTTTTCCTCCTTAAAGGTGGTTACTCACCTTGAATATAGCTCCACATGTCTTTCCAGAAATCCAAGCTTCGTACGGTATCGGCGTCATCTCCGTCCCCAAGCTTAGTGTATCCAACATCTAATCCTAAATAAAAAGCTACAAAACATAACACAACGACTAATACGACTCTTAACCAGACTGGGATAAAACGAATTCTCGAATTAATAAATCGTCTAATGGGTCCGTGTTGTTTACGTTCTTTCTTCGCTTCTTTGCGCTTTTTTTGTTTATTCTCTTTTGTTTCTTCTTGTGGTTGTTTCTTCTGTTCTTCTGAAGCCATAGTTAAACCTCAATTCTCAAAAACTAAATAATTTGTCAAACACTATTCTAATAAAAATTACGAGCGCATGCTACCGATGAGGCCCATCATTTGATCACCAATTGAGATTGAGCGTGAATTAAATGAGTAGGCACGTTGAGCTTCCATTAGGTCGGTTAATTCTTTACCCATATCGACGTTTGAGGATTCAAGTGCACCTGGCACTAAGTTCGCATCTTGTGGCGCGACGTCAACAACTAATTGCTCTTCTGGTACACCTAAAGCCGCTTCATCTATTCTAAATTGGTTACTACCTGTTGCTTCTAGCGCGCGTGGTTGGGCAATGTCAACGACTTGAAGTGTCGCCTCAGTTTGTGTTGTTCCGTTGCGTGTTACGCGAACTTCTCCATTTTCGGTAAAGGATATGTCGTCAAAATTGCTATCCAAAATGATTGGACCATTTTGACCTTCAACAGGTAGTCCTTCATTTGTTGTAAGCATGACCTGTTCATCTCCGTTAACCGGTTGTAGATAAAAGTTCCCTGACTTTGTATAGCGCGTTTCAGTATCACCGTTTTGTAATGGTGCATTGACGACAAAAAAGCGTTCGCCGTCTTGTGCTGCAATATCTAACTCACGTCCAGTTTGCTGAACAGCACCAGCCCCCATATGCATACTTGTGTGTCCCATTTTGGCACCTGAACCGACACGAATGCCTTCTGGAGTTAAGCGTGGTGCGTCAGCGTCTCCATTGTTAATATTGTTGATTTGTTGAAATAGCAACGATGAAAACTGTGCGCTTTTTGCTTTATATCCATATGTGTTTGAATTTGATAAGTTATTTGATGTTAAATCCATTCGTTGTTGTAGTTGATTCATGGTGGTGGCAGCGTTTAGCATGTTACGCATTGAAAAGCCCCCTTATGTCAGCGCTAATTAATGCGCCCAATTTGATTTGCGGCCATGTCCATACTTTTATCATACGTTTTGACGACTTGTTGATTGATTTCAAATAATCGATACGATCGCATCATTTCCGTCATGACTTGTTGTGGGTCAACGTTAGAACGTTCAAGTTGTCCTTGATAAACGCTGAAATTCACTTCAGCATTCTCACGTGCGTTTTGAACAGCCTCTCCTTCGTTTCTAAAAAGGTTCTCGCCTTCTTTAACGAGATCATTCGCATTCGGGTGGTAAGCTATGCCTAATAACGTATTATCAAACGGAGAAATGACTTGTCCGTTTTCTGTTACTTCAAATTGCTCAGTCCCTGTTTGAATACGGTTGTTCTCATTGTCTAACACATAATGACCTTCCGTTGTCGTTAAAAAACCTTCTGAATCAACGGTGAAATTTCCATTTCGTGTATAGCGCGCCTCTCCGTCTTCGTTCGCTACTGTATAAAACGTGAACCCGTTTTCATCTGGCATGTCCCCGTTTACAAGAGCTAAGTCTGTCGCGATTCCCGTATCACGTAAGTCACCCTGATTGAAATAAGGTGTGTCTTCTTGCATATAAACGCCTGTGTTAATAGCTCCGACTCGATAGTTGTTCGGGATCTTTGAATTATTTTTTCCAGGTAACTGTTGTTGGTCATAAGCACGGATTAGCATTTCGGGAAATGCTCTGAATGTGGAGCGGTCTGATTTGTAACCAGGTGTTAGGGCGTTTGACATGTTATTAGATAGTGTGTCTTGATAACGTTGCTGCGCAATCATGCCGGCTCCTGCTGCGTTATAGCCTCTAAGCATTTTGTGCGCCTCCTTTGGTTTATGGCCTCTTCTTGATTTATGTATAGCCAAGGCTGCGTCTCCCTTGGTTTTGGCTTGAGGGATTGCTGTTGGCTGCCTTGGCTCGTCTTTTGGCTTCTATGAATTGGCTTGCGGTTTTTTATAGATAATGAAAAATGTTCGCTTTCCTAGGGCGACCAGCAAGCCTCCTCAAGCTCGTTCCTCGCTTTTGCGGGGTCTTGCTTTGGCCGCTGGTCCCTCAGGAGTCTCACATTTTTCATTTTCCACTACTCAAAACCAAGCCTATAAATTAACCGATCTTTGCGATTTTGTCGATATTCTCAAGCATAATGCCTGTGCCTTTTGCGACGCAGTGCATGGGTTCTTCGGCGATGAAAACTGGTACTTTGAGTTCTTCTGCCATGAGTTGGTCTAGTCCGTCTAATAGGGCACCGCCACCTGTTAAGATGACACCGCGGTCGATGATGTCTGCTGATAATTCTGGTGGTGTGTTTTCAAGTACTTGCTTAGCCGCTTGAACAACTAGTGCTACTTGTTCGCGAAGTGCGCCTTCTATTTCTTCAGATCCGATTGTAATTGTGCGTGGTAGGCCTGATACTAGGTCACGTCCACGGATGTCGATCGTTTCGTTACGGTTACCTTTGAAAACAGTTGCTACGTTGACTTTGATGTCTTCTGCTGTACGGTCCCCGATTAGTAATTTGTATTTGCGTTTGATGTATTGTAAAATTTCTTGATCGAGCTTGTCACCCGCTAATTTAATAGACTCGGATGTTACGATATCACCCATAGATAGAACGGCGATGTCAGTAGTTCCGCCACCGATGTCGATGACCATGTTACCGCTTGGTTGGAAAATATCCATTCCAGCACCAACAGCGGCTACTTTTGGTTCTTCTTCTAAGTAAACTTTTTTTCCACCGCTTTTTTCTGCTGCTTCTTTGATGGCTTTTTGTTCAACTTTAGTTATGTTTGTCGGGCAACATACAAGGATGCGTGGCTTTGAGAACATGCCTTTGACATTAATTTTGCCGATGAAGTAACGTAGCATTGCTTCAGTCACATCAAAGTCTGCAATGACGCCGTCTTTTAGTGGGCGAATGGCTTCGATGTTTCCTGGTGTACGTCCGACCATGCGGCGTGCTGCCATCCCGACTTCTAATACTTTCCCTGTATTTTTATCCATTGCGACAACGGATGGTTCATTTAATACGATTCCTTTACCTTTTACGTGGATCAGCACATTAGCTGTTCCTAAATCGATTCCAATATCTCTAGCAAACATTAGTTAATGACTCCCCCTACACGTGCAAAAATAATAGTACTCTATTGACATATTTTATCACTTTTCAAGCACCGTGTCACATTGTTTTTTGATTGAATGCTTGGTTTTTTATTGGAACTTGTCTAATATTTGGACAAATTGTCAGTTGTAGTGACTTTCGGGTTCACTTACTCGCGTTTCAAAGACATTTTCGACCACTTCACGTGCACTAGCACCTTCACAAATTCATATCTTGTTTTTAAATACAAAACATAATAAACTAAAAATATAGAAAATTCAGACTTAAGGGGAGGTATTACAGTGGAGACAAAGATGATTGATTTGGATAAGCTGTTAACTCGGGCGCGTCGTAATACGTTGGGGGATTTGTTAACGAGGACGCGAGAGCGTTATCCGGACAAGTTTGCAATTGCTTATAAGGACGCGCGGTTGACGTATAGTGAACTGGATGATCTTGTGAACCAGACTGCGTATGCGTTTCGTACTGATGGTGTGAAAAAGGGTGACATGATTACGATCATGTCCAAGAACAGCCTTGATTTTGTAGTGGTTAACTTTGCCTTAGCTCGTCTTGGGGCTGTGATGATTCCAATCAACTATATGTTAACGGAGGATGATGTGGCTTACATTCTAAATCATGCTGGTGCGTCTGGTTTTGTTGCGCCTGAGGAGTTTGCACCTGTTTTAGAAAAAGCGAAGGGCGACCTCGATATTAAGTTCCGCTACTTAATGGAGTTTCCTCAGAGTCATCGTGTTTCTGAAGTTTTGCAAGACTGGAAGCCGATTTCTCATATTCAGGCTGGGCAGCCGACTGAACTTGTCGATGAGGATATTGAGGATGACGATTTGGCTCACGTCCTTTATACAAGTGGTACGGAGTCGCGGCCAAAGGGTGTGATGCTAAGCCATAAGAGTATTGTGAGTGAGTATGTTAGTTGTGTCGTGAATGGTGATATGTCGGAAAAAGATGTGTGCATCCACGCGCTGCCACTTTACCATAGTGCACAGCTTCACTGTTTCTTAGGGCCGAGTGTGTACCTCGGGTCAAGTGGAATTATTTTAGATGCGGCGACGCCTGAAATTATTTTAGAGACGATTGAACGTGAAAAAATTACTCAGCTTTTCTGTCCACCAACAGTCTGGATCGCGCTTTTACGTCATCCAGATTTTGATAAACGAAATCTTTCATCTTTAGAAAAATGCTACTACGGTGCTGCGATTATGCCTCGTGAGATTTTAAAAGAATTATCAGAACGACTTCCTCAGGCTCGCTTCTATAATTTTTATGGGCAAACAGAAGTCGCACCTCTAGCAACTGCATTGGGACCTGATGAACAGCTTTCAAAATTAGGTTCAGCTGGGAAGCCAACCTTGAACATGCAGACTCGTATTGTTGATGAAAATGATGTGGAAGTTCCACGCGGTGAAGTTGGTGAGATTGTTCATCGTACGCCTCATGCGATGAAGGGTTACTTAAACGACCCTGAGAAGACGGCTGAGGCTTTTAAAAACGGATGGTTCCATAGTGGTGACCTAGGCGTTATGGATGAAGACGGGTATATCACGATTGTGGATCGTAAAAAGGATATGATTAATACGGGTGGTGTTAACGTCTCTAGTCGTGAAGTTGAAGAGACGATTTATCAACTTGATGGCGTTTCTGAGGTGGCGGTGATTGGAATTCCTGATGAGTACTGGATAGAAGCTGTGACTGCTGTCATTGTCCCTATGCCTGAACAGAATTTGACGGAGGATCAAGTTACTCAATATTGCCAAGAACATTTATCGAAGTTTAAAGTACCTAAATACGTAGCCTTTACGGATGAACTGCCAAAAAACCCAAGTGGAAAAGTTCTGAAACGAGATTTACGAGAAGAGTTTAAAAAGCTAAGTGAAAAATAATTGTTAAAACATCCTCGCAAACAGCGCGAGGATGTTTTTTTCTTTATTGTTTTGTGCTAATGTTTTTATAGAGATAAAGTCGGTAATGCCGATTAGGAGGAAACAGAATGGATAAAAAGAGTGTTGGCCTTATTCTATTAATCATAGTCGTTGCGATCGCAACATTCTGGTTTAATCAGGATGATACGGATCAATCGAATCATTATTATGTGTATAATTTGGATGGAAAATCTACTAACTGGGAATTAAACCAATATCAAGTTGAGCTTGTCCCGACCAATCATACTGCTGGAGGTGGGTCGTTGCATCACATTGGGGATGATGGTCCAGTTGTGGACACGTTGAATTTTCGCACGGCGGCAATCATTGATGGAACGGAAGTCACATTACAAGCTGAATCAGTCCATGAGCCAATTGATGCTAGTGAAGTTAGAATTGGTTTTGCAGATAATAATTTGTTCAAACCTAATGGGGACCCAGTAATGTTCCATGATATCGAGGAAATTTTTGTTGAAGTTGAGTGGATGGATTCAAAAGGCAATTATCAAGAAGAGCGACTCGATTTATACAAGTATAGAGAATAAAAGAGTGCCCGTCACGGTTGTCATCTTGTTCAATATATGAAGTTGGTATGTTTATGTATTAGGTGACAGGCGTTGGTTTGTCTAAACCTTTGTTTGTTCTCGGTACTTTTTACGCGTCGCCTCCCCACCCCTTATATGTCGGATTGACTTATGATACTCTAACACTTCCTTGACCTCTTTTGCTAAGGCAGGATTAATTGTTGGGAGCCTTTCGGTCAAATCTTTGTGCACAGTGCTTTTAGATACGCCAAAATCTTTCGCAATGTGACGTACCGTTTTCTTTGTTTCTAAAAGGTGCTCCGCGATTCGGATCGTTCTGTCTTTGATGTAATCGTGCAAACTCCTCGCCTCCTGATGTACCTCTAAAGATGTGATGGTACAGTTTATTCAGGAAAACGATGAAATATGTTAGTCAGTTAAAGAGTTGTGAATAAGAAAAGCGCAAGCGCCCGTTTAAACACGCAGTGCGCCGACTAACTACGGCCGCGTCCTGCGCCTGCGATTACTCAGCGCAAACTTAAACAAAGAAGTAACACAAGTAGCATTTGTGGCCAACGTCGGCACTAGATATGACTAAATGCACATTAAGCAATGACTTCTGATAAATAATTTAAACTATGTAACTCTATAAACACAAAAAAACCTCGCCATTTTAGTGGCGAGGTTTTTTCCTACTTATTCAAAATTTGGATTAACAGGTTCGCCGTCTTCTAGGAGTCTGAAGTGAACTTTCGTTAATTCTTCATCTCCATAGACGTTCGTACCAGATACGCCAATCACATCACCTTGAGTGACTTCGTCTCCCTCTTCTACAGATGCTTCGGATAAGCTACCGTAGTATGTCGAGCGAGTATCGTCATGCTCAATCTCAACAACTTGACCTTCTAAATCATCTTCGTAAACCGCAGTAACCGTTCCACTAAGGGCAGCAATAACTTCGAATGGTTGTCCATCTTTAGAAGTTATATCGACACCTTTGCTTTGACGGTACGTGTTGTTGTAGAAAATTAATGCATCTTCTTGTTCCTCTTCTGAAGCTTCGGCGTCATAAAATTTTGTAATGATTTCAGCTTGATCCCCTAACAGTGTCGGCATCACTAAATCCTCTTGCTCAGCTACGACTGGTACTGTGTCCTCTTCACCGTTGTTGTCTGCAACTTGGCTTGGGTTTTCCTCATTTTGATTTCCATCTTCCGTTACATCAGAAGCTTGGAATTGGTAAACCATAACCCCTGCTAAAATTACAGCAACTAGAGTGATGTAAAGTGCTGGGTAGAACCAGCGTTGGCGCGTCAAACGTTTCCATTTGGATTGGCGCATTAATTGCCTTTCTTTTTCATTCATTTTCATCACCTCAGCAACATTCTGAACGAAAAGAAAGGAATATATACATCGAAGTCGAAAATTTTTTAAAAAAAGCTGATGTTTATTGAATTTTAGGGTAAACTAATGAAATTTTTCACTTTTTGCTGTGGAAAAATGCGTCCTCTCAGTTATGCACATGTTAATAAGTAGAGTTATTCACAATATTTGCGAGACTTATTCACTAATCCACTGATAGATTTGTTTTGGTTAGTTCAGGGAGAGCTTTATCCACAGTTTGAGCTTCTCTACCAACATTTAAAGATGTGCATTGTCAATCGATATTAGAGATCTCCCAATCGATATTTCGAGCTCTTCAAACGACATTCTGCGCTTCCCTATCGACATTCGGCGCTCTCCAATCGACAATCGAGCGTTCCCAATCCATATTTCGAGCTCTCCAATTGACATTCCGCACTTCCCAATCGACAATCGAGCATTCCCAATCCATATTTCGAGCTCTCCAATTGACATTCAGACCTTCCCAATCGACATTCGCGTGCTCTCCAATTGACATTCTGCACTCCCCAATCAACAATCGAGCGTTCCCAATCCATATTTCGAGCTCTCCAATTGACATTCAGACCTTCCCAATCGACATTCGGCGCTCTCCAATTGACATTCTGCACTCCCCAATCAACAATCGAGCATTCCCAATCCATATTTCGAGCTCTCCAATTGACATTCAGACCTTCCCAATCGACATTCGACTCTTCCCAATTGACAAACGCACGTTCTCTATCGACACTCACGTCTTCCCAATCGACAAACGTACGCTCTCTATCGACACTCACGTCTTCCCAATCAGCAAAAGTGCGTTCCCTTCCGACATTCTGCACTTCCAAATAAATAAATTAAAAGCCGCCTTCGACTAAAGGCGGCTTTCCTTATTGATTCATTGCACTGAGAGTTCCGACGATTTCTTGGATTGGGGAGATTTCGACTCCTTGATAGTAGTGTTTGACGATCTCTTGATAGGTTTTTCCTTCTTCAGCCATGCCGTTTGCACCGTACTGGCTCATTCCGACTCCGTGTCCGTATCCTTTCGTGGTGAAAATAATATGGTCACCTTTTGCTTCAATGGTAAAGTCATTCGATCTTAACCCCAAAGTCTCACGTACATCTCTGCCTGAAAATGTTTTTCCGTTTATCGTGATTTCTTTAATTCGCTCACTGTCTGTTCTCACTGTGTTTGAAACGTTAATTACATCAGAGTCTAATTCAAGTTTTTGTACGACTTCGTTTCTCGGTAATACTTGTTGTTCTAAATATTCAGGGGACTTTTTATCCCACGGACTGTCGACCATCTTTAAATATGGTACTTCATTTTGCCAGTAGTCTTCAGCATTTTCTGTATAGCCATTGCTTGTTGAGAAAAATTGTGCGGCGATTGGGTTACCACCGTAAGTAATGATTTGCCCCTTAGTTTCATCAACTGCTTGGATGATTTTGTTAATCTTCCACGAATAATCGACACCCCATGCGTTTCTGAGTTCATCCATATTTTTATAAACCTGGTGTTGAACCGTGTCCGTCACATGATAGTTTTCTCCTGCGCCACCTTGATTAAGAATCTGGGCAATGTATGTTCTTGCGGCAAGGGCTTGAGCTTTAATGGCTTCCATTTCAAAGCTTGCTGGAACTTCTGATGCGACCACTGATACGACATATTCTTCTAAAGGAACTTCCTCAATTGTCTCTGTAGCACTTCTCATGACTTGAACTGTCGGTTGTTCTTCAACATCAATATCGACCTCGACGGTATCATGTAGATCAACTGGTACGGATGCTTCACTTGAGAATGGTATAACGATTAATGCTGGAAGAATGGCGATAACTGAAACTAGAATAGCAGCTAACACGACGAATTCACGTTTTATGTTCATAGCGACAACTCCTCCTCTGTTTAAACCTGTATCTATCAATATAATTATTCCCAAAATTAATTTAATAGAACCATAAAGTAGTTTTTATTTATAGAAAGCTATCAATCGTAATGCCCTTCTACATGGAGGGTTGTCTACTATTTCTCTTAATTAGGCAAAAATAAAAAGGCGGCCTCGGCCGCCTTTTACCTTATTAACTAGATTGTGCCATTGAGTCGTTTACAACTTGGTCGACTTTTTCAGTTTCCTCGACAACGCGCTCAATCTCTGCACCTAAGTTTCTTAGTTTTTCTTCAAAGTTTACATATCCACGATCTAAGTGCTTAAGCTCTGTGACAACAGTACGTCCTTCTGAAACTAGACCAGCAATGATTAACGCTGCTGCTGCGCGTAAGTCTGTTGCTGCTACTTCTGCACCTTGCAACTCTGAAGGTCCTTCGATGATTGCACTGCGCCCTTCGATTTTAGCTACAGCATTCATACGTCTGAACTCTTCAACATGCATAAAACGATTTTCAAATACAGTCTCCGTAATTACACTTGTGCCTCTAGCTTTCATAGCCAATGCCATAAACTGAGATTGCAAGTCTGTTGGAAAACCAGGGTATGGTAGAGTCTTAATGTCGACGCCTTTTAATTCACCATTACCTACAACGCGCACACTATTCTCATATTCTTCAATCGTCACACCCATTTCTCTCATTTTCGCAATAAGAGAGCGTAGGTGATCTGGAATAGCACCTTCAACGACAACATCTCCACCTGTAATTGCTGCTGCAACCATAAATGTTCCAGCTTCAATACGGTCTGGGATAATGTTATGCTCTGCACCCTGTAAAGTCGGTACACCTTCGATACGGATCGTTTCCGTACCTGCACCTACAATCTTTCCACCCATTTGGTTAATATAATTAGCTAAATCTACTATTTCTGGCTCTCTAGCACAGTTCTCGATAACAGTCGTACCTTCTGCTAGAGCTGCAGCCATCATTAAGTTTTCAGTTGCACCTACACTAGGAAAATCTAAATAAATGCGTGCTCCTACTAGTTTCTCAGGAACGAATGCTTCAACGTAGCCGTTTCCGACATGAATTTTTGCTCCCATAGCTTCAAAGCCTTTTAGGTGTTGATCAATTGGACGTGAGCCAATTGCACATCCACCAGGCATTGCAACTTTTGCATGACCAAAGCGTGCCAATAATGGTCCTAAAACAAGAACTGAAGCTCTCATTTTACGGACATACTCAAAAGGAGTTTCCGTTTTTAATTGATTGGAAGCGTCTACTACTAATTGATTTTCAGATTGTAAAACATTTATATTCATATAACGTAAAACTTCACTGATTGTATCAACATCGGCTAAGTCAGGAACTTGCTTTAATGTACTTTTTCCTTCACTAGCCATAATGCTTGCAGCAATTACTGGTAAAACGGCGTTCTTTGCTCCCTCTACTTTCACCGTACCACGTAATTGGTTTCCACCAGATACTATGATTTTTTCCAAGGTTTTTCCCTCCGTGTCGATATTCCGTATGTTATTTAATATTCAATAACTAGGATAGGTGTTCCAATTGTTATGGTTTTTGTACCATTCTCTTGTTCCCTAATCGCGAATTGAATATTGATATGTTCATTGTCTAATGGTATATATTGTTCAAATTGTTCTGTCGTTCCACTTACAACTTTAAATTTTTCTTCATCCATTACATTAGTCTTTTGTATGTTGTAAAAGTTAATGATTTTATCAATCATAAAATTACTATTAATTTTAACATCTGTTCGTGATTGAAAACAAGAGTATATTTGTCCGTTTTTAAAAAAATGTCGAAATTCTGGGTTTAACATACGATTTTGTAACAAACCCTTCACTTTCTCACTCCATACGGCGCCTTTAAATTCATATACAACTTTTACCCTGTTTTCTGACAGGTAAACCACATTAAATGATTCGTTGATGTTTTTATTTTTTTGGGCTTGTTGTTGATTTTTTATAAACAATTTGGCTTCACTTTCATTGCTTACCTTGTGCATCGTAACACTTACACTTGAAATATCCAAGCCCTCTTCCACGAAAAACTCTTCCAGTTTCTCGATCGTTGAAACATCTGCTAATAAAGAATTACTAGATTGATAGAACAAAGAAACTGTTAACAAAAATAAAACTACTACGGAAAACCATCGCATGGCTCCATCCCCCTTGGAAAAATCATTTAGTACAAGGATGGGCAAAGCAATGCGAAGTTATACGTCCATTTTAAAGTAAATGTTGTAATTGTCTGGACCACTTGATGAAATCAATAAAGAAATTACTTACGGTCGCTCCAATTGTAATGGACAGCATAATAAATAGTATTCGGCTTTCTATGACTCTATTCTTTTTAAAAATTTGTTCAAGCTGTACTGCTTCAAGTACCTTCCATGCAAGTGTAATAAAAATAATGTGCATGAACATAAATACGATTGAATCAATCGCAAGATCTGTAAACATGTTTACACCTCGATTTTACTTATTTCAACATTTCCCGGGGAATACCGACACTAAACCTAAAATTTCATAAATAATTTAATCTCATCGTTAAATAAGTACAATATTTGAATGTATGTGCTTATTTTAAACCTAATGATTTCCTATTGTACCGCTTTCGGTGGACGCTTTCCGCGGGCACGGCTTCAGCTAACTTTGAAAAGAAATTACATTTCTTCTCAAGGAGGATCTTCAGCTCGTGCTGTTCCCGCAGGAGTCGCCACCTTCGCTCACTTTTAATAACAAACATTTATTACAATTTTATTTTAGTATATCATTTGGAAAGCAAATATTATCCCTTTATAGGCTAATACAAACAAAAGACCCGACTAGGTTGTCGAGTCTTTTAATGTTTGCTTATTTGATTTCCGAAATGTTCATACGGTTGACAGCGCGTTGTAAAGCTAATTCCGCACGTTTGTGATCAATGTCTTCATTTTTTGCTTGGTTGAGACGTTGTTCTGCGCGTTCTTTAGCTTGTTTCGCACGATCAACGTCGATTTCGGAAGGTTGTTCTGCTGCTTGTGCTAGGATTGTCACTTGCTCTGGTCTTACTTCAACGAATCCGCCGCTAACAGCAAGATAGTCTGTTTGACCTTCTTTTTTCAAGCGTACTGCACTAATAGTTAATGGAGCAACTAATGGAATGTGACCTGGTAAAATACCAAGTTCTCCACTCTCTGCTCTAACACTTACCATTTCATATGAGCCTTCAAGTGCAGGGCCGTCAGGAGTGACAACACTCACATTTAGTGTTTTCAAACTTACCCCTCCTTGGGCACGCAACAAACGGTGAAGGACTCACCGCCTATTGTCCCCTTATTACTGTTCCATTTGTTGTGCTTTTTCAACAACTTCTTCGATACGTCCAACTAGACGGAACGCGTCCTCAGGTAAGTCATCATATTTACCAGATAGGATTTCTTTGAACCCTTTGATTGTTTCTTCAACTGGTACGTATGAACCTGGTTGTCCTGTGAACTGCTCCGCAACGTGGAAGTTCTGTGATAGGAAGAATTGTACACGACGAGCACGAGCAACTGTAAGCTTGTCTTCGTCTGATAATTCATCCATACCTAGGATTGCGATAATATCTTGTAGCTCTTTATAACGTTGTAGCGTACGCTGAACTTCACGCGCAACTTCATAGTGTTCTTCGCCTACAATGTTAGGGTCTAGAGCACGAGAAGTTGATGATAGTGGGTCCACCGCTGGGTAGATCCCTTGCTCAGATAAGCTACGCTCTAAGTTTGTTGTTGCATCTAAGTGTGCGAACGTTGTTGCCGGTGACGGGTCTGTGTAGTCATCGGCTGGTACGTATACGGCTTGGATTGATGTGATTGAACCTTTATCCGTTGACGTAATACGTTCCTGTAACTGACCCATTTCCGTTGCAAGTGTTGGCTGGTAACCAACGGCTGATGGCATACGACCTAATAGTGCCGATACCTCAGTACCTGCTTGTGTAAAACGGAAAATGTTGTCGATGAATAATAGTACGTCCTGACCTTCTTCATCACGGAAGTACTCTGCCATTGTTAGACCAGTTAACGCTACACGCATACGAGAACCTGGTGGCTCGTTCATCTGACCGAATACCATGGCAGTTTGGTTAATAACTCCAGAGTCGCTCATCTCGTGGTAAAGGTCGTTACCTTCACGAGTGCGCTCACCTACACCAGCGAAAACTGAGATCCCGCTATGCTCTTGAGCGATGTTGTTAATAAGCTCCTGGATCAGTACGGTTTTACCTACACCCGCACCACCGAATAGACCGATTTTACCACCTTTTACATATGGAGCAAGTAAGTCTACTACTTTAATACCTGTTTCTAAGATTTCTGTTTCAGTCGCTAAGTTTTCGAACTTAGGTGATTCACGGTGAATTGGGTCACGGCGAACGTCAGCCGGAATTTCTTCCCCTAAATCAATGTGGTCTCCTAATACGTTAAACACACGACCTAGTGTTGCTTCACCAACTGGTACAGAGATTGGGTTGTTTTTGTTAACTACTTCAGCACCACGAATAAGTCCGTCTGTAGAACCCATTGCAACTGTACGTACTGTATCATCACCTAGGTGAAGAGCAACTTCAAGTGTTAGTTCATCGCGGTTTTCATCACCAGCGATTACTAGGGCGTTATATATTTCAGGTAAGTCGCCACTGTCAAACTTTACGTCAACAACTGGACCCATTACCTGTGTTACGCGTCCTTTACTCATCTTTTTCCCTCCTCACGAATTCATTCAATCCGTTATTCTAGCGCTGCTGCACCTGCACTAATTTCGGAAATTTCTTGTGTGATTGCTGCCTGACGTGCACGGTTGTAAGAAAGTGTTAGATCATCAATGAGCTCACCTGCGTTATCTGTTGCACTACGCATAGCTGTCATACGAGATGCGTGCTCACTTGCTTTTCCGTCTAATAATGCACCGTAAACAATACTTTCCGCATATTGTGGCAATAGTGTTTTTAGAATTTCATCTTCTTCAGGTTCATACTCATATGAAGTTAGTTGCTTGCCTTCTGTGTCAATGTCCGTTAATGGCAATACTTTCTTCTGAGTAACCTCTTGTGAAATCGCACTGATGAAATGGTTGTAGAAAATGTGCAATTCATCAATTTCACCGTCTGCAAAAAGTTTTACTGCATAGCTTGCGATTTCTTTAATTTCAGCGAAATCTGGCTGGTCTGGTAAGCCAGTAACATCTTTCACGATTGGCATACCATTCTTCTTACAAAACTCACGGCCGATTTTACCGATTGGTAGAATTGTGTACTCATCTTTAGATGAATGTTCTTTTTGCACCGTTTGGTAAAGGGCACGTAAAACGTTACTGTTGTAAGGACCTGCTAAACCACGGTCAGATGTAATCACGATATAACCTGTTTTCTTAACAGGACGTGATTGCAACATCGGGTGGTCAGCACCAGTGTTTCCGCCAGCAATACTAGCAACAACTTCTTGAATTTTCTCCATATATGGAACGAACTTTTTAGCGTTTTGTTCTGCTTTGTTTAGCTTTGAAGCAGATACCATTTCCATTGCGCTCGTAATCTTCTGTGTACTTTTCGTCGAATTAATACGATTTTTAATGTCACGAAGCGATGCCACTACGTCTCACCACCTTTTTTCGAGACTTCATCATCATTACTCACTTACAGCAAATGAATTTTTAAAGTCTTCAATTGCTTTATTGAAATCTTCTTTTTCTGGTAAGTTTCCAGTTTCGCGAATATGCGCTAATAATTCAGGCGCATGCTGATCTAAATAAGTGAATAGTTCAGCTTCGAAACGTAGAATATCTTCGATTGGTAAATCATCTAGGTAACCATTTACTAATGAATAGATGATTGCAACCTGATATTCAACTGGTTGAGGTTTGTTAAGACCTTGTTTTAGTACTTCTACAGTACGCTGACCACGGTTAAGTTTCGCTTGAGTTGCTTTATCAAGGTCTGAACCGAACTGTGCGAATGATTCTAGCTCACGGAATGATGCTAGGTCTAGACGTAGCGTACCTGCTACTTTCTTCATCGCTTTGATCTGTGCGGAACCACCAACACGTGATACCGATAGACCTGGGTTGATCGCTGGACGTACACCTGAGTGGAATAAGTCAGATTGTAAGAAAATCTGTCCGTCCGTAATTGAGATTACGTTTGTCGGGATATACGCACCGATGTCACCCGCTTGTGTTTCTACGAATGGTAGGGCTGTTAATGAACCGCCACCTAATTCATCATTTAGTTTCGCCGCACGCTCAAGTAAACGAGAGTGTAGGTAGAATACATCCCCTGGGAATGCTTCACGACCTGGTGGGCGACGTAATAATAGTGAAAGTTCACGGTAAGCTGCTGCCTGTTTAGAAAGGTCATCGTAAGCAACTAGTACGTGTTCACCGTTGTACATGAACTCCTCACCCATTGTTACACCAGCATATGGAGCTAGGAATAATAATGGAGCTGGGTCAGAAGCACCTGCATTGATGATGATTGAGTACTCTAACGCACCGTTTTTACGTAGTGTTTCAACGAATCCACGAACTGTTGATTCTTTTTGACCGATTGCTACGTAAATACAAATAACGCCAGTTTCTTTTTGGTTAATGATTGTATCCATCGCGATCGATGTTTTACCAGTCTGACGGTCACCGATGATTAACTCACGCTGACCACGACCAATTGGTACCATCGAGTCGATTACTTTAATACCTGTTTGTAGTGGCTCGTGTACTGATTTACGTGCCATTACACCTGGTGCTGGTGATTCGATTGGACGAGTTTTGCCCGTTTCGATTGGTCCTAAACCGTCAATTGGTTGACCTAATGGATTTACAACACGTCCTAATAGTTCTTTACCAACTGGAACCTGCATGATGCGTCCAGTACGACGAACTTCATCGCCTTCACGAATTTCTGTAAATGGTCCTAGGATGACGATACCAACGTTGTTTTCCTCTAGGTTTTGCGCCATACCCATTACACCGTTTGAAAACTCAACAAGCTCCCCAGCCATAACGTTGTCAAGGCCGTGAGCACGTGCGATACCGTCACCAATCTCGATAACTGTACCGACTTCGTTTGCTTCAACTTCAGAATCATAGTTTTCGATCTGCTGTTTAATTAGCGCACTAATTTCTTCTGCTTTGATGCTCATCCATTTCACCCCTATCTTTACTTGTTTGCAGTAACTAACTTCTGTTCTAAACGTTTTAGTTGTGTCTTAACAGTTCCGTCGTAGATCTCGTTTCCAACGCGGATTCTTAATCCTCCAAGAATAGAAGGGTCTACGATATTGTTAATACGAAGGGTGTTAATCGTCATTTTCTTCGCAAACGCATCTTGGATTTGTTTCTTTTCTTCATCTGTTAATTCACGAACAGAGTAAACATCAGCTTCTGCAATTCCTCTTGCTTCGTTCTTCATCTTTAAAAACTCATCGACGACATCTTCAATGATGTCAATGCGACGTTTGTCGATCATAAGTTGTAATGTATTTAATGTTTCTTTCGTTACGTCTTTGAAAACGTTACGGATCAATTCTTTTTTCTGCTCACTTGATAAACGAGGATTTTCTAAGAATTGTTGTAATGATTGGTCGTTCTTAAAAATATCTTTTACAACTAAAAGTTCTTCTTCAAGTTGATCAAGATTAGATTTTCCTTTACCAATTTCAAACAAGGCTACGGCATAACGCTTTGCTACTACTGATTGACTCATTTCGATTCGCCTACTTCTTTTAAGTATTGTTGAATGAGTTCGTCTTGTTCACTTGCAGAAAGCTCTTTTTCAATAACTTTACTAGCAATTTGAACAGAAAGCGTAGCCACTTGTTCTTGTAATGCCTGAACTGCTTTGTCGCGTTCTTGGGCAATTTCTTCGCGAGCACTTTCTTTAATGCGCTCTGCTTCTTTTCTAGCATCTTCTAACATAGAAGACTCTTGTGCTTTCGCCGTTTGTTTGGCATCTTCAACGATTTGTTGAGCGTTTTGACGTGCTTCTTTAAGTTCTGCATTTGCTTCGTTCATGAAGCGTTCAGCTTCTTGACGGTTTTGCTCTGCAGTATCTATTTCATTCGCAATGTGATTTTCACGCTCTTTCATCACTTTCATTAATGGTCCCCAAGCGAACTTAGCTAAAAGAGCCAATAGAATGATGAAGATTACTAATTGAGCGAGCATATCACCAACGTTAAATCCTGCTGCACCTAAAACCAAGTTGGTACCTAACACAGCCTTCACTCCTTTCGGCTAACTCCTCACATTTTCTCAGTATGCCTTTGCAATTAATAGAAGCCCAATCTCGTTGGAGTTTCCATCTCTTTTAAACTAATTATCTTTAATTAAGCATACACATAAAGGAATGGCGAAGTTGGTTTAATGTAACTTCGCCATTTACATTTAATTGTTCGTCGTTAAAAACTACATAGCCATAAATGCAATTACGACTGCGATGATTGGAAGCGCCTCAACTAACGCAACCCCGATAAACATTGTCGTTTGTAATGTACCGCGTAGTTCAGGTTGACGAGCGATCCCGCTTACTGTACTTTTTACGATTAAACCGTTACCAATACTTGCACCTAGTGCACCTAATCCTACTGCGATTGCAGCTGCTAACATATTCATTATGAATTCCTCCTCAAGATATATTTATAAAATAGATTTAATTGCAACTTCGCCATTTTGACGAGTTATTTTATTCAAATACTTAGACTTTGCTAAGTACTTTTAACAAAATTAGTGATCATTGCTCACTTTGTGAGACATGTAAACCATGGTTAGCATCGTAAAGATGAATGCCTGAATAGCACCGATGAAGATACTAAATCCTTGCCAAGCTACCATCGGGATAAAGCCACCAACTAACCCTGCGACAGTACCTGATGCTACCAATCCTGCTAGTAAAGTTAAAAGAATTTCACCAGCATAAATGTTACCGTAAAGACGTAGACCTAACGTCAACGTGTTAGCAAATTCCTCAATGATTTTTAACGGGAATAAGAACGGTAATGGTTTGAAGAAATCAGATGCATATTCCTTCGTACCTTTCATCTTCACACCGTAATAGTGTGTTAAGACGACTACCATCGTCGCCAACGTTAATGTAATACCAGGGTCTGATGTTGGTGATTTCCACCATAAATAATGATCAAATGTCACCATTGTGATAACCCCAAGTAAGTTGGAAACGAAGATGTACAATAATAGTGTTAGCCCTAACCCCATAAAGCGACGTCCTGTTTCGTAATCCATTGTGTTTCCAATGATGTCTTTTACGAATTCGACGATCCACTCCATGAAGTTTTGGAACCCTGTTGGTTTACGTTGTAAATTTTTACTTGCCGCTACAGCGAGTATGAATACAATCACTGATGCAACCAACATCATGAGCACGTTCGACAAGTTGAAATCAAGCCATGAGATCCCAAACACGTCATGTGCCATTGGATTTTTGTGATCCACTTCATTCACCTCTCTTCCTCGTGGTTAGTTCGGTTTGAGTAAAAAAATAATCTATGATAATGACCAAATAAGGTGTCATTAAACCAATCATCACAGCAATCATGTTAAATATTTCAGGATATTGTAAAGCAACAACCGCCGCTAAAGCAGCAGTGGCGAATCGTGTTAACATCCCTAAAGTAAGTTTTTTCTCATCTTGTTCAACAACAACTTGTCCAATTCGATTAATTTTGACTTGTAAAAGCCATAAATTAAACGTACTGATCCCAGTACCTAAAATCAGACCGGCAAATATGGTTTGATAGTCTGTAAATCCCCATCCGATAACAAAAATTGCTAAAATGTAAAACATCCATTTGAGTTGGCGACTGACCATGTATGTATAATCTTTCATCCTAATCGTCTCCTAAAAACTTTTTGACCAACAGAATCATTCCATACACGCCTGTTGCCAAACCCAGAAGTAAACCTATGATCAAGAATATTGGGGACGTGTCGAAGTAACCATCAAGCCACCTACCTATTAATATCCCGACAATTGTCGAACCGGATAAGTAACTCAAAATACTCGCTGTGATTGCCATTCCTTGAAGTGGGTGTTTATTCAGGTTAACCACTCCAATCGTGAGTTCAGTGGAAATGCTTCATCTACTTATGTAGATGCCTTGTAGATGTGGAAAAAATATCAAAGTTTAAAAACTCTCAAAACATTTGCCCACACTAAAATAGATTACAATACGAGTATTTTAAAGTCAATTGTAAATACATAGAATTTGAAACAACTTTGTGACAAAAATCACATTTATTTTGAAAACGCTTTTATGACGCTAAAATTCAGGCAAGTAAATTTCCTTTTCTTCAAATAAAATTTCGCCTTCTTGTTCAATTTTGAACACGACTTTATACTCGCCTTTGGGTAGATCGTTGATTTCAAATTCTTTTTCAAAAACGCCTTTTGCCATATTTTCTTGTGTGAATAGTTCTTGTGCATGCAAATGTTTGGGGTCTATGAGTGTGACAGATAGTGCGTCAAGTTTTTCGTTCACATAAAATCTTAATGTCAAATGTTCCATTTGAAAAGGTGCCATGTCTAATTCCATGCCGGTAATTCTTGGATAATCCGATGTTTCGTTTATAAAAAGGTATGGTAAATGCTTTTCTTGTTGATTTAATCCCACTTCAATATAGCCTTCCTGGGTTCCTCGTTCAGCCCGTTTGGAATTGATTGAGGCCCCAATTGTGAACTTACGTCGTTCAAGGGGTCCGATAGTTGAGTTAAGTGGTAAATCCCAAACGATTCCATTCTCTCTTCTTGGGATGTTCCAAGTGACTGTTAGTGGCTCATTGTCATGATTCGTAATGGTAATTGTTTGTTCAACCTCTTTTAACCCATCTTCTACTTTGCCAAAATTTAACCGATTGCGATCGATGGTGAAATTTTGCATAAGTGCTTTGTTCATGTCGATAAAACCAGTTCCTTGTTCAGAAGGAGATAATTCTTCGTCTCCTATCGTAAATAGCTCTGTTGATGTTAGAAGGCGTGCTTTTAATTGGTCTGGTGTATCGTGCGGATAAGCCTGTTTTAACAACGCCGTCACCCCGGCTACATATGGAGATGCCATACTTGTCCCTTGTAAAGAAGCGTATCCATCAGGAACCGTGCTTACAATTTCGACACCTGGGGCAATTAAGTCAGGCTTAATCGTCCATGACGATGCAACTGGCCCCCGTGAACTGAAAGGCGCAAGAGCGTTTTTAATCGTCTGATATTTTGTTTTAAGCCAGTCATCACCTTGTATCAGTTGGTCCGCTTCTTCCTCTGTTACATAGGCCGTTGGAAATGGTGCTTCAATCCACTCCCATTCGTTTGGGTCATCTTCAGGATGACTGTAAATAATCGCAGCTGTGACACCTTTTTCGTTAAGTTGTTGGATTAATTCGTAATAGGGCGTCTCACCTTTTCTAATTAAAACGACCCTGTCGTGAATCGTTTCCTCTAGTTCCTCAATAGAGTTAGGGGAAACTAAAGGTTGGTCACGACTAAGATCCCATTTTTCGGATAATGGTAACTGACGTACTGGAATTAGTTGTTCTTCCTTGGTGAAAACTTGTGCGACTTTTTGACTAGTGATGGCCGCTCCTACTGAAATAGCTTTTTCCGATGTTGCGGGTGAGCCGACTGTCCAATCTTCTGGGCCACTATTGCCGTTTGCGACGACAAGAATTTTTCCTAAATCAACAGCTTTGTTTACCGCTCGCGTCATCGGATCATCTGGACTATTCGTTTCACTTCCAAGAGACATATTAATAATGTCCATGTCGTCTTTGACGGCTTGCTCGAGGGCAGCGATTACCTGCGCAGTAGTCCCAGACCCCCCAGGTCCAAGCGCACGATAGGCATAAAGATCTGCTTCTGGCGCCACACCTTGCATCGTGCCATTTCCAGCGATGATTCCAGATACGTGCGTCCCGTGTAACGTCGGCATCCCCTCTTCTTGTGTCGTTTCCATCGGATCATCATCGAAATCAACAAGGTCAAAGCCACCATGGTAACTTTTTTCAAGGTCCGGGTGTTGATGGTCAATCCCCGTATCAATTACCCCCACCTTCACTCCTTTACCTGTAAACGGTAGGTGATTTGGGTGATAGCGCGCACGTTCAGGATGAAGATCATCTTCTTGTTTTTGCTCAGCTTGCGGAACTGAATACACTTGAACAGGTGTCATTTTTTTCACAAAAGATTCTTCGTGTAGGCTCTTGATGTGACGCTGCTTTCCGGTTACTGCGAGTGCCTGCATTAGCGTATCGTACACATACTCCACCTTAACAAGCGGATGATAAGTTTCGATGTATTCTTTTGTTTCGTGTGGATCCTCTTCGACCTCCATAATCCATGTCATTTCTTCAGCTTGTGTATAAACGGGTGTTAGCGTGATCAATATCAGAGCTAGAATTAGTCGCATAAGTCGCACCTCTTCTGGAGTTTTATTTTTATTGTGTGGAAAAAATGGGAAGTCATGCTTGGGATTTTAAGAAAAAATGTATAATGTGACAATATATATTTATTTCTGCTTCGTCAAAATGCTTCGCTTTCCAACATAAAAAAACCAGGGCGAGCCCTGGTTTTGTCCTATAGGAATTCATCTGGTTTTTCTGGTGCTTGTTTAAAATAATAGCGAATGGCATCTGCAATTCGACGTGAGGCTTGTCCGTCACCGTATGGATTAGATGCACGGGACATCTCCTTATGCTCGTCTGGATTCGATAGTAGTAAATCTGCCATCGAGAAGATGTTCTCTTCATCTGTGCCAGCGAGTTTTAACGTGCCTGCCTCTATTCCTTCTGGGCGCTCTGTTGTGTCGCGCAATACTAATACAGGAACCCCTAATGAAGGAGCCTCCTCTTGTACCCCGCCTGAATCCGTCAAAATTAAATGGGCATTGGACGCAAAGTTATGGAAATCGATGACCTCAAGTGGGTCAATCAATTGAATGCGATCGTGATCGCCTAACCATTTTTTCGCCGTCTCTTGAACGACTGGATTCAAGTGAACTGGATAAACGACTTCTACATCTTCGTGAGCATCAGCAATACGACGAATGGCTCTAAACATTTGGTCCATATTTTCACCAAGATTTTCTCTGCGGTGCGCCGTCACCAATACTAGGCGTTTTCCTTCTGCTTTTTGTAAAACTTCATGCTTATAATCGTCGGAAACGGTCGTTTGTAATGCATCAATCGCCGTGTTCCCTGTAATAAAGATGTCTTCTTCGGTTTTATTTTCCTGAAGAAGGTTATTTTTTGACTGAGTCGTTGGTGCAAAGTGCAAGTCAGCAATAACACCTGTCGCCTGACGGTTAATTTCTTCAGGGAATGGTGAATATTTATTCCACGTACGAAGTCCCGCCTCAACGTGTCCGACTGGAATTTCATTATAAAAGGCAGCTAAACTCGCTGCGAATGTTGTAGTTGTATCACCGTGTACGAGTACGATGTCAGGCTTCGCTTCCTTCATAACCTCGTCTAAACCTTCTAGAGCTCTAGTTGTAATCTGTGCTAATGACTGTTTCTTTTTCATAATATTCAAGTCAAAATCTGGCTTAATATCAAAAATCGACAGTACTTGATCGAGCATTTCACGGTGTTGTGCTGTAACTGTTACAATCGGTTCAAATTCGTCTGACCTTTTTTGTAATTCTAGTACAAGCGGTGCCATTTTGATGGCTTCAGGTCTAGTACCAAAAATCGTCATGACCTTTAATTTACTCATCGTTTCACCCCAATTATTTCGTTCCAAATAGTCGATCTCCTGCATCGCCTAATCCAGGAATGATGTAGCCTTTTTCGTTTAGCTTTTCATCAAGTCCTGCGACATAGATGTTGATATCTGGGTGTGCTTCTTTAACTGCTTCTACGCCTTCTGGTGCTGCGATTAAGCACATAAGACTGATTTGTTTTGCACCGCGTTTCTTAAGAGACTGAATCGCTTCAATAGCAGACCCACCAGTTGCTAGCATTGGGTCCGTCACGATTAACTCACGCTCCTCAATATCCGATGGTAACTTGATATAATATTCAACTGGTTTTAGTGTTTCAGGATCACGGTATAATCCAACGTGGCCAATTTTTGCTGCTGGAATAAGTTTCACGATGCCATCAACCATTCCAAGTCCTGCACGTAAAATAGGAATGACACCTAGCTTCTTACCAGCTAAAACTTTTGATTTTGCCGTTGCAACCGGAGTCTCCACCTCTACTTCTTCTAACGGAAGTTCACGTGTAATCTCATACATCATAAGCGTTGCGACTTCATCTGTTAGTTCACGAAACGCTTTCGTACCTGTGTTTTTATCACGAATAATCGTTAATTTGTGTTGAATTAAAGGATGATCAAAAACATATACTTTTCCCACGAGCCAATCTCTCCTTTTACGAAAATATCTATTGAATTGTAGCGAAATATGTGTGAAGTTGCAATAGATATAGGGATTTTGTTATTGAATTAACATATCTTAAATTGCCCTTATTCCACTATTGCATGAAAAAAGTAGCGGAAAACCCGCTACTTTTATTTATACATTGGGAAACGATCCGTCAGCTTCTTCACGCGAGCTTTTGCTTCTTCAAGCTTAGATTCATCTTCATGATGCTTAAGCGTAAAGGCGATAATTGAAGCTACTTCGTCCATTTCCTCGAGGCCAAAGCCACGGCTTGTGACAGCTGCTGTTCCGATTCGGATACCGCTTGTGACAAACGGGCTTTCTGGGTCGAAAGGAATTGTATTTTTGTTAGTTGTTACACCAACATCGTCTAGAGCTTTTTCAGCCACTTTACCTGTTAAATCAAGTGGACGAACGTCTAGTAATAATAAGTGATTGTCCGTGCCGCCTGATACTAGACGAACACCTTCTTTTGTTAAGGCTTCCCCTAAGCGTTTTGCATTATCTATAATTTTTTGAGAGTAATCTTTAAATTCAGGTTGAAGTGCCTCTTGAAATGCAACACCTTTTGCCGCAATGACGTGCATTAATGGGCCACCTTGCATACCAGGGAACACATTTTTGTCTACTTTTTTCGCAAACTCTTCTTTACATAAAATCATTCCGCCACGAGGGCCGCGTAATGTTTTATGAGTCGTTGTTGTGACAAAATGAGCGTGTGGTACTGGGCTTGGATGATGTCCTGTTGCAACAAGGCCAGCAATGTGTGCCATATCTACTAATAAATAAGCGTCTACTGCATCAGCAATCTCACGGAACTTTGCAAAATCAAGTGAACGTGGATAAGCTGAAGCACCTGCAACGATTAATTTCGGCTTCACTTCTTTAGCTTTTTCTAAAACTTTGTCGTAATCAAGTTGCTCAGTATCTTCCTCAACACCATAATCAACCACATTGTAAAGCTTACCACTGAAGTTTACAGGGCTACCGTGAGTTAAGTGACCACCATGGTTTAGGTTCATGCCTAAGATTGTGTCACCTGGTTCTAACACTGAAAAATAAACCGCCATGTTCGCTTGTGCACCAGAGTGCGGCTGAACGTTTGCGTGATCAGCACCGAATAGTTTCTTCGCACGGTCGCGAGCTAAGTTTTCAGCAATATCAACATATTCACAACCACCGTAGTAACGGCGACCTGGGTAACCTTCTGCATACTTGTTTGTTAAAACGGATCCTGCAGCCTGCATGACCGCTTCAGAGACAAAGTTTTCTGATGCTATTAATTCGATTTTGTCGTTTTGACGACCTTTTTCTAGATTAATAGCTTCCAGCATCTCCTGGTCTACTTCGTGTAATTGGTTCGATAAATGAGTCATAGAGAAAGCCTCCTTATGTATGTAAATTTAATGATTCATAAGTTTAGCGTAACTGCACGGGTTTCAACAGTTACTTTTGATACATCGCGCGTTCGCCACCGATTAGCTTGGGCCTCGTGTAGGCAAACGTCGCATGAGCCTGTCCAACAGACTTTTGCGTGAGTCTAAATGGAACCACAACATGCTTTAAGTGCATGCCAATAAGCGTGTCACCTAAATCCATACCATAATCGGCTTGAATGTGTTCGACTAACACAGGGTCTTGGAGCTGTTTGTACGCATGGGATGCCATTGAACCGCCTGCTTTTGGGTGCGGTACAGCATTGACCTCATCAAGCCCAAGTCGTTCCATCACATGACGTTCGATCAAAACAGCTCGGTTTAAATGTTCGCAACACTGAAAAGCGAGCTCAACACCTGTTTGATGCTGAAATGCTTTTAGTTCGTCAAAAATGACTTCCGCAATGTCTGTACTTCCGAAGGTTCCAATGCGCTCACCGGCGATCTCACTCGTCGAACAGCCTAGAATGAAAACCCCTTTTGAACGTAAGAAGTTTTGATCCTTCCACTCGTTCATTATAACATGAATTTCATCCCTTATCTTCTCTATTTTCAAAACATTCCCTCCTTTTGATGTCTTGAAAAAATACCTGTCCCACTACGGAACAGGTATCACATTATTGCTCTTCGTAAGCCATCATTTTTTCAACACGGTTTGCGTGACGGCCACCTTCAAATTCAGATTCTAAAAATGCCTTAACGATTTCACGCGCTAATCCAGGACCGATAACGCGCTCACCTAATGCAATCACATTCGCATTGTTGTGTTGGCGTGTCATTTTTGCACTGAACACATCGTGAACTAATGCGCAGCGTACGCCTTTTACTTTGTTCGCAGACATAGACATACCAATGCCTGTCCCGCAAACTAAGATCCCAAAGTCATACTCGCCTTGAGCAACTTTTTCCGCAGCTGGAATGCCATAATCTGGATAGTCAACAGAGCAATCCCCTGCACAACCTAAGTCATCATACGCAATGTTCATGTCGTCTAATAAGGATGCGATTTCGTTACGAATGTTCACACCACCGTGGTCTGATGTTAATACGATTTTCATGATTCTTCCCCCTTATCTTGAATGCGATCAATATATTTTTCAATTTCTTCAAGTGTTTGCTTATACGTTTCATTTGAAAGGCCGATTGGGTCGGCAATGTCTGGATTCAAATCCTCATCTTCTCGTCGTGTGAATTCTTTTAACGTGAAAACTTTCTTGCGATATTTAGGATAATCCATTTCGATATTGAGTTTGTGGGTCGCCGTCATGGTTAAGATGACATCTGCCCAATCTAATAAATCGTCAGTTAACGGTTGGGAACGGTGGCTGCACTCGATTCCTTTTTCACTTAAGGCTTCGACTGCTTTAGGATTGGCTTCTTGGCCAAGCCCTGCAAAAATTCCTGCCGATTGCACCTCAAGGTTCGGACGTTTATGTTTTAAAATCGCTTCAGCCATTGGCGAGCGACAAGTATTTCCTGTACATACGAACAACACGCGTTTCAACTAAGAAACCTCCTTCAAAACTCTTCAATTGAACTATATCATAAGATGGGGGTCAAGTGATAGATTTTTGCAATGAGGCTTTTGCGACAGGTCGCAAAAGCCTTTCAATCTAAAAAGGAAGGTTCTATATCGACAGTTGAGCGGGGCCAATTGACAAATGAGGCTTCCTTATCGATAGTTGAGCCATCCCAATCGATAAACGTGGCTCCCTTATCGGCAATTGAGCTGCCCCAATCGATAAACAGGGCTTCCTTATCGACAATTGAGCAGCCCCAATCGACAAACGTGGCTTCCTTATCGACAATTGAGCTGTCCCAATCGACAAACGTGGCTTCCTTATCGACAATTGAGCTGTCCCAATCGATAAACATGGCTCCCTTATCGGCAATTGAGCAGCCCCAATCGACAATCGTGGCTTCCTTATCGACAGTTGAGCTGTCCCAATCGACAAACGTGGCTTCCTTATCGACAATTGAGCATCCCCAATCGATAAACAGGGCTTCCTTATCGACAGTTGAGCTGTCCCAATCGATAAACATGGCTTCCTTATCGACAATCGAGCTGTCCCAATCGATAAACATGGCTCCCTTATCGGCAATTGAGCAGCCCCAATCGACAAACGTGGCTTCCTTATCGACAATCGAGCGGCTTCTTTCTACATAAAGGTAAAAAACCTCCTGCGCTCGCTGCGCAAGAGGTTTACAATGCCATTTGGATTCCTAAAAATATGAGGACGATGCCGCCAAGGGCTTCAGAGTATTTTCCGAGAAGAGTTTTGCCTCGTCTTGCAAAAATGATGCCAAGGGTTGCCATGAACATGCTCATGAGTCCAAATAAAATAATGATGGCCACCTGGTTCAGACCGAACATCCCAAGGCTTAAGCCGACCGAAAAGCTATCGAGACTGACAGTAAAAGCTAAAATAGTAAAGCCTGTTAAGTGCATACTTCTGGTCATTTCTTTTTCTAACATCGTGGCGATCACCATTTGTGCGCCAATTATAATCAAAATCCATCCACCGATACTTTGAGCGATCAACCCGAGTTTATGCGACAGCAAATGACCGAGTGTCACGCCGGCAAGTGGCATGAGGACGTGAAACAAGCCGACAAGCATAATAAAGGTTGCGATGATTCGGAGTCTCACTCTCATAAGTCCTACTGATAAACTTACGGAAAAAGCGTCCATTCCGATTGCGACTGACAATAAAACGATGGGAATTAAGCTCTCATAAAAATACGTCACAAGCGTACCTCCTAGCCTTGGACATGCTAGTTAACTTTATGCAAGTCCAACTGCAATTAGAAGTACACGAGTGACGTTTTTTAAAAATCTAATTTATTCAATGACTTTGGTTGCAGCACGCTCTAGGCGGTTCATTAATGCTTCACCGATGCCATCTTTTGAAAAACTTTCTGCTAACACGAGGTCGGTATCCATTTGATCTATTTGACGAAGCGCATCATATAAGTTGCTTGTGATGGACGACAAATCATCGCGTGAACCGAGAATAAGTGCATCATTGACCCCGAGCTCATCTGCTCGTTCTTGGCTTACTAAAAATGTCACGCGTCCAGCAACTTCTTCAGCTACATTTTTCATCCTATCTGCGCCCCCACGAACAATCCAAATTGGAGCGTCTGGCGCGTAATGTTTATACTTCATGCCTGGGGAACGTGGTTGTTCATCTTTTTTCACTTTTGAAGGTGCTATATCGACTGCTCCGATTACCGCTTCAATATCGGATTGGGTCACGCCACCCGGACGTAAGATCATCGGACGATCAAGTGTACAATCAATGACGGTTGACTCAACGCCAACACCGGTTCTTCCACCATCGACAATGCCCGCAATTCGTCCATTCAAATCATGATAAACGTGATCAGCCGTCGTAGGACTCGGCTTACCTGATCGGTTTGCACTCGGTGCCGCAACGGGTAGTTCGCTCGTTTTCAGTAAGGCAAGTGCAATTGGATGGTCTGGCATGCGCAGGCCCACCGTTTCAAGTCCTGCCGTCACGTTTTTGGCAAGTGTGCCATTCGACGGTAAAATAATCGTTAACGGCCCAGGCCAAAAAGCATCCATCAATTTGGATGCTCTTTCTGGTATATGCGTTACATATTTTTCTAAAACATCGGTCGAACCAATATGAACAATCAGTGGGTTATCCGCAGGACGACCTTTTGCATCAAAAATGGCTTGTACTGCTTGTTCATTGGTTGCATCCGCTCCAAGGCCATAGACGGTTTCTGTCGGAAAAGCGACCGTTTGTCCTTCCTTTAACTGGTTCGCCGCTTCCTCAATTTGTGTATCTGGTAAAGTATCAATTTTCCAAACGTCTGTATGTAAATGAGCCATACGTGATCTCCTTTGCTGCTAGGTCATATTCACATGATATTATATCACGCATGGCTGGTAAACTTATAACTCCTTCACAAACCAATCCACATCGCTTGGGTCGTGAACCGGAGCTTCGTACGTTTCTTTAAAACGATTCATTTCTAGAAGTGGAGACGTCGATGAATCTTGAACGTGTACATATAATTCTTTGAACTTTTGCGACCTTGCCTTTTCCGACACCCAATCGAATACCATAATCAGCATGGCTGGATTCGTCTGTTCGCTCATTACCAGGCGGCGTAGCCATACTTTTTTATCATTAATTGGGTAAAGCACGAAAAATCCCAGTTGCTGACCGTCCAACTCCAAGAAGTAGCCATGTTCTTTTACCCAAGATTCTTTGAAAAGTTCCTTATCCTTCTCCTGCTTAAATAACGAATCGTAATCCTTAGGTTCTTGTTCCTTTACCGGCGTAATATTGACCATCATCTCACTCTCCTCAAATCTAGTATCTCTATCAATTTATGTACGAGTATGAGTAAATATGATGATTTAATAGAAAAAATTTAATAGTTTGTCCGATCGTTAGGCAAAAATTCCTTTGAGCCAGTCCCATAAAAAGAATGATACTTCAACTTCTTCCTCATCATCTTCTTCTGACTGCTCCTCCTCTTCCTTATCGTGTTCTAAAACGGTCGTGCCGTTATCAAAATCAACGAAGCAAAGTGGCGGGAATAGAACGCACCACCAGTTGTCACCATCACCTTTACCTATCGTGATTAAAATCGCTTCATATGTGCCGCCTGGGTACACGTAGCGATCGTACACTTTATCTGGAAATTCAACCTCTCCAAAATCTACTGAGAAAGATTGATTGCCAACCGTGTCAGCCACAATTGATTCAATTTGATCAAGATTAGTTTGGATAATCTCGCGCGCATCCTCAATCGATGTTAATTCCTCGACCCATTCTGTAATCTCTGCGTTTACTTTGTCACGAACTTCGCGCTTCAACTCTTGATCCGTATCACTATTTGAGTTTGCTAGAATGCGTAGACGAATCGCCTCATCTGGAATGACTTGGTACCCTGATTCTTCTGTAGGCTGCGACTCTGCTACTGACTCCATATAAACGAATTGAATGACTAGAACTAGTGCAATCCCCATTAGAATGTACTTCATCTCAATCAACCTTTCTCGTAATCTAGTAATTTTACAATCATTATGAACAGGGTTGATAGAGTTTATACATGGATCCCAAAAAAAGTCTTGCCACTTTGGAAGATTATGTTTATGATAGTTTTTAAAAACTTATGAGGGGGCGTTTTCATGTTTGTGCATCAAGTAGATGAGAAAGTGTCGTTAAGGTTGGTGGACCTCGGGGATGCTGAAGAACTTTTTAAATTGACCGATGCTTCGCGTGACCATCTTCGTACTTGGCTGCCTTGGCTCGACAAGACGAAGACGAAAGACGATACAGTCGAATATATTAAGTTTAGTAAAAAGTTATATGCTGAGAATAAGGGCATGAATGCTGTGATTTTATATAACGGCGAGATGGCTGGAGTTGCAGGTTTCAACGAACTAGATTGGACTAATGGCATTGCCTATATTGGATATTGGCTTGGAGCTGATTTTACCGGGAAAGGGATCATGACACGTGCAGCTGGTGCTTTAACGAATTATGCGCTAGGTGAGCTTGGTATGAATAAGGTTGATATTCGAGCGGCTGAACATAATCGCGGCAGTCGTGGGGTACCAGAGCGACTTGGATTTACTCAAGAAGGCCGCATTCGGAGTGGCGAGTGGCTTTACGATCATTATGTCGACCATATTGTTTATGGCATGTTGAAAGATGAGTGGATGAAATAAAAGGAAGAGGCTGGGACAAAAGATATCTTATCCTTAGAGAAGACGAATATTAGGAGTCAAGTTACTCCTAATATTCGTCTTCAATTTTTAGCTGCGTCAAAATGCTTCGCTTTCCGCAGGCACGACTTCAACTTCCCCAAACTCACTTTCGTTCGTTTGGCGTGATTTTCAGCTCGTGCTGTTCCTGCAGGAGTCTGCGCATTTTGACTACGCTAATAAAACTCAATATTCGTTTTTTTGTTAAGCTACTTTTCTTTTGTCCCAGCCTCATTTTTGGGACATTAGGATGTGGTTTTTGGGCTCGAAATTTGTCGAAACTGGGCATCACCTCAATTTTATGAGACATTGAGAGCCATTTATAAGACATTCAGCTGTTTTTATAGGACATTGTGCCACATAACTATACGATTTTTGCCATTAATGTCTTGTAAAACTTGAAATCTAGCTTCAGGAAAAGCTTTTTGGATAAGCTTTGGAACCGATTCCCCTTGATCGTGACCAATTTCAAACGCAACAAGCCTTGGCGTTTTTTTCAAAAGTCGAATTTGCTTAATGATTTCGTGGTAAGCCGCAAGCCCATGGTCATCTGCAAACAATGCGAGCTCTGGGTCGTGCATCACCGTTTCCGATAACGTCGTTCGATCGGACTCCGGAATATATGGTGGATTGGAGATTACGACGTCTATATTCTCATTCATGACGGGTTCTAAAAAATTCCCTTGCTCAAACTGGACATCGGCATCCAAACGATTGGCATTGTCCTGTGCGACCAAGAGCGCGTCCTGACTAATATCGGTTGCAATGACATTAAGGTCCGGTAGCTCTTTTTTCAACGTAAGAGCGATGATGCCACTTCCAGTCCCGACATCAACAACCGTGTCATCAGGCTTAAGCTCTGGCTTCACAGCTTCAATTAATTCCTCGGTCTCAGGGCGCGGAATCAACACATGTTCGTTCACCTGAAACGTCCGACCGTAAAATTCGGTTTTACCTGTAAAATGCTCAAGCGGCTTTCCGGTTTTGGCATGTTCGAGAATCCATGACTCATACGTGTTCCATTGATTAAGCGGTTCACGCTGGATTAATAAAAACTCTGCTAAATCCATGTCCAATAAATGCATGAGCATCAAATCAGCCACACGTGGTTCTCGATTATGTTTTTCTAAAAAAGAAGAAGCCCATACGCGGGCCTCTTTAACAGTCATACTCACTTTATTCACCGACTTCTTCAAGTTTCTTCGTCTGCTCTTCGATGATGAGCGCGTCTAGAACCTCATCTAGCTTACCTTCCATCACTTGGTCTAACTTGTTGATGGTCAAACCAATGCGGTGGTCGGTAACACGACTTTGCGGATAGTTATATGTGCGAATACGCTCAGAACGATCGCCCGTACCGACAGCTGACTTACGGTTTTCATCATACTCAGCCTGCGCTTCTTGTTGGAACTTTTCATAGATACGCGCACGAAGTACTTTCATCGCTTTTTCTTTGTTTTTAATCTGTGACTTTTCATCCTGACAAGACACTACAACGCCTGTCGGTTCGTGAGTTAAACGAACAGCTGACATTGTCGTGTTAACACTCTGCCCACCTGGACCAGATGAAGCGAACGTGTCAACGCGAATATCTTTTTCATTAATATCCACTTCAACTTCTTCTGCTTCAGGCAAAACAGCTACTGTCGCAGTCGACGTGTGTATTCGGCCACCTGATTCAGTTTCAGGTACACGTTGTACACGGTGAGCTCCGTTTTCATATTTTAACTTCGAATAAGCACCACGGCCGTTTACCATGAAAATGATTTCTTTATAACCACCCATGTCGGCTTCGTGATAATCGATAACTTCTGTTTTCCAGCCCTTGCTTTCCGCGTAACGCGAGTACATACGGTATAGGTTTGCTGCGAATAATGCCGCTTCCTCGCCACCCGCTGCACCACGGACTTCCATAATAACGTTTTTCTCATCGTTCGGGTCTTTCGGAATAAGTAACAGCTTCATCTCTTGCTCAAGCTCTTCCACTTCCGGTTCAAGCTCGGATAATTCCTCACGGGCCATTTCTCGAAGGTCCTCATCCGATTCATCTTCTAAAATACTTTTAGATTCTTTAATCGACTCCGTTACCTCTTTGTAACGACGATATTTTTCAACCACTTCTTGTAAATCCGATTGTTCTTTCGAATACTCACGTAATTTTTTTGAATCATTGATGACTTCAGGGTCCATCAACAGTTCCGTTAATTTATTATAACGGTCTTCAATATGCTGTAATTTATCGAACATTTCCGTACACCTCTGCTTTACTATACATACTCCACATTATATCATATCACAAATGTGAAAAATATTTCGCATGTTATCGGTAAATTTATGAGACATTACTGGTAGAAAAAAGCTTAAATGCAGTTCTGCATTTAAGCTTTATAGCTTGTGCGCTTTGTATAAACACGTTTTGACGATCTTGGGTGGTTTGGAACTTCGTGATGGTGACGACAACGAGGCTCGTACGATTCGGATGCACCAACTAAAATAATTGGGTCATCGTATGATGCGGGCTCACCGTCAATTAGGCGCTGCGTTCTGCTGGCGGGAGAGCCGCAGACCGGACAAATAGCATTTAGTTTCGTTACCGTTTCGCTAAAAGCCATTAAGTCTGGCATCGGGCCAAACGGTTCACCACGGAAATCTTGGTCAAGACCTGCTGCAATCACGCGAATACCACGATCCGCTAAATTTTGGGCGACTTGTACAATGCCATCATCAAAAAATTGGGCTTCATCTATGCCAACGATGTCGATTTCTTCTGTGATGTACTGTTCGATTTGGCTCGAGTCATCAATAGGACGAGCGATCACTGAATCTCCGTTATGGGATACGACCGATTCATCGTCATAACGGTTATCCAATGCTGGTTTAAAAACAATTACCTTTTGATTACCATAAGTCGCACGGCGAACGCGACGAATTAATTCTTCTGATTTTCCAGAAAACATACTTCCACAAATGACTTCTAACCAGCCTTTGTGTTCCATCACATACATCATGATTGGGCACCTCTTTGCATTCGTTATTGTTATTATAGGTAAATTAGGTCCTATGTACTAATTTTTCGTGTAGAAAAATTTGGCTCCACCAAATTAGGTGAAGCGAATCTTTTCTTATTAAAATTAAAGCAATAGGCGGACGCTTTCCGCGGGCACGGCTCGAGCCTCCTCGGCAGATAAGCGCTGCCTGTGGGGTCTCGAGACTCGTGCTGTTCCCGCAGGAGTCGCCGCCATTTTCCTTTTACAAACAAATATATAAAGTAAAATTAAAAAAGCTGACCGTTCTTGCTAAGACACCATGTGTAAGGTTATATCTTGTTATAACGTTTACGATGGTGTTCAGCAATTGTGAACGGCCAGCCTCATTTTTAAAACACCCTAAATTAGTTAAGGTTGTATTTCTTCTTGAATCGATCTACACGTCCACCAACTTTGTCAGCTTTTTGCTTACCAGTGTAGAACGGGTGAGAAGCTGAACTGATTTCAACACGGATTAATGGGTACGTGTTACCGTCTTCCCATTCAATTGTTTCTTCAGATTCTAAAGTAGAACCAGTTAAGAATTTGAAATCAGAGCTTGTGTCTAAGAATACAACTTTACGGTATTCTGGATGGATATCGTTTTTCATGCTATTACACTCCTTCTTGCCCTGAATCCTGTGGAAACAGAGTTGTTTAACCGTCTTTTGACGGGAGAAAACTATCTTTTCATACAGAGTGATTATATCAACTGCTTATCATTTTTGCAAGAAGTTTTTATCTACGAGAACCTTTCATTTCATCATCCATGATTTTGAAAAATTCATCGTTCGTTTTCGACTGACGTAGGCGACGTAGGAATCGCTCTAAGAAATCGTTTTGATCCTGCATTGTTTTGCGGATGGCCCACATTTTATCCAGCTGTTCTTTTGGTAGTAAAAGTTCTTCTTTTCTTGTACCAGAACGTAATACGTCGATCGCTGGGAAAATTCTTCGGTTCGCTAGATGACGGTCTAAGTGAAGCTCCATGTTACCTGTACCTTTGAATTCTTCGTAAATGACGTCGTCCATGCGTGAGCCAGTATCAACGAGTGCTGTTGCTAAAACGGTTAAGCTTCCGCCTTCTTCGATGTTACGCGCCGCACCAAAGAATCGCTTCGGACGGTGGAATGACGCTGGGTCAATACCACCGGAAAGTGTACGACCACTTGGCGGGATTACTAAGTTGTACGCACGTGCTAGTCTTGTAATCGAATCTAGTAGGATTACAACATCTTGCTTGTGCTCAACTAAACGCATTGCACGCTCAAGAACAAGCTCAGACACTTTAATATGGTTTTCTGGTACTTCATCAAAAGTTGAGCTTACAACATCAACATCGTCCCCAACAGAACGCTCGATGTCAGTTACTTCTTCAGGACGCTCATCGATAAGTAAGATAATTAATTTAGTATCAGGATGTTTTTCCGTAATACTGTTCGCCACTTCTTTAAGGATTGTTGTTTTACCCGCTTTTGGCGGCGCAACAATTAATCCACGCTGACCAAAACCAACCGGCGCCATCATATCAATAATTCGCGTTGATAGCATATTACTCTTTGTTTCTAATGTCATTTTACGATCTGGATATAGTGCTGTTAGACCTGGGAAGTGAATACGTTCTTTTGCACTTTCCGGATCATCCCCGTTGACAGCATCGACGTGTAGAAGTCCGAAATAACGCTCATTTTCCTTAGGCGGACGCGCTTTACCCGACACTAAATCCCCATTTCTTAAATCAAAACGACGAATTTGCGATGCCGATATGTAAATATCCTCAGGGCTCGGCGCATAGTTAATCGGTCTTAAGAAACCAAAACCTTCGTTCGGAATGATTTCTAACACGCCATCCACGAACATCTTGCCGTCCTTCTCTGCTTGCGCTTTTAATATCGCAAAAATTAATTCTTTTTTATTCAGTTTTGCATAATAAGAAACACCAAAATCACGCGCAAGAGCATACAGCTCCTTCAACGTCTTCGTTTCTAATTCTGCAATCGTTAAAGTCTGTTCAGCCACAATTACACCACTCTTTAATATATTTTATTTTTATCATTTTATATGGATTAAAACTTGGAATGTCTCATGAAGTGAGATTAAGGGATCCATTGAGGTTGGCTACCACTCTATTCTATCCTTTTTTGCGGGAGGTTACAAGTGAGATTTTGAAATACTTGTGGCAGTGCGAGGTTATCTAATACTTTTTGTGATTTATCTACCCCTTTTTAAAATATATCTACCCCGAAATTTGTCGACGGAGTAAAAATGGCTATTTTATCTACCCCAAAATTCAATTTATCTAACTAAAGTTGACGTAAATAAGAAATCATGTGATTAAAGTCTTCATCATAATTAAAATCTAATATATATGTGGTTCCTTTATTAGTTCCGATTTTCTTATCCGTAAAGCGATATAGATTTTTTCTCATGAAGTGCGTGTTATTTTCGCCGAGCCACAATCGAGCTTTTTCATTGGTGATTTGTGGACCATAGATAAGGAAATAATCCTTTAAACCTCTCATTAATCCACCAGGGTCTTGGTTACTACAATTTTTGCAGATGTAGGTGTTTCGCTCTCGCACCATCGATTTCTTAAAACAATTTAAACAGACCACTCCTGGTGCGAAGTCATTTTCTTCAATTTTATATTTATGCATAAGTGATGGATCTAACGGATTATTCTCGGTGATGAGTATTTCCATTAAGTTTTCTGGATTTATGACGTGAGGATGATTTTGATAACGTTTCTGTAACTCCTGATACTCATAGGCAAGTTTATGGCCGTAAATAATTTGTGAGCTCGTTTGATTATCGCGCTTTAGAATTCCATTTTGATTTACTAGACATACTAACGTTTCGATCGGCACGTGATACCCTTTTAGTTTAAGCCATTCGCTAAGTAATTCTCGTTGGCGTTCAACCTGCAGTGTGGGATCTTGATAAAGCTTTACCTGGTCTTCAAATACTTGAATTAATCCGCCTGAGTCATGATCCAAATACAGTGTACCTCTGTAATTTTTCACTTCAATAATGAGTAAAAATTGGTTTGTAATAAGTAGTAGGTCGATCTCAAAATTTTGACCTTGATAATAAAGTCGAAGGTTATAAAACCTGAGGTAGTTTTTATAAACAATGGGGTACAGAAAATAGTTGATGGATTTTTCACCTTTGTGGCCAGCTTTATACATGGATAAATCTTTCTTCAGTAATGTGTAACCTACATGCGTCGGATTCAAATTAAACAAATAAGCAAGTTGCCTTAGTAATTTAATTGGTAAATCAGAAGTTTTTCCCATAGTTCACCCTCCTTTTGATAACAAAAGGATTGCGTATCTAAATTGTGGTGTCAACGGGTAGAAAATTGGATTTTCTCTTATAGGAAAAACGGTTTTTCTGGGTGAAAATGTCGCAAACAAACAATTTCTAATAGGAAAATTAAAAAACACACTTTTTATCTAACCCTTTTTGTAATTTATCTACCCCTTTTTAAAATATATCTACCCCGAAATTTGTCGACGGAGTAAAAATGGCTATTTTATCTACCCCTAAACACAATTTATCTAACTTTAGCCAAAAAAAACGTTTCCGACCCAAGCCGGAAACGCTCCATGTGGAATTATTGATCAGTAAACACGAGGTTTGGTTTTTTCTTTAGGCTGTGTTTGCCGTCGATGAAACGGACGGTGCCTGATTTGGCACGCATAACGAGTGTTTCGGTTGTTGCGATGCCGCCTTTAAATTGAACGCCTTTAAGGAGTTCGCCGTCAGTGATGCCAGTTGCAGCAAAGATAGCGTCGTCGCCTCCACAAAGGTCTTCCATGCGTAACACTTTATTGACGTCTTCGATGCCCATCTTGCGGCAGCGCTCGACTTGTTCATCGTTTTTTGGTACGAGGCGTCCTTGGATTTCACCGCCAAGGCACTTCAATCCAACTGCTGCTAATACGCCTTCTGGTGCACCGCCTTCTCCAAATAAAATGTCAACGCCTGTGTCATCAAAGGCTGTGTTAATGGCACCTGCTACGTCGCCTTCTGGGATCAATTTAATGCGGGCGCCCGCTGCACGGATTTCATCAATGATTGCTTGGTGACGTGGGCGGTTTAAGACCGTGGCTACGACATCTTCAACGTCCTTGCCTTTAGCTTTGGCAACAGCTTTTAAGTTGTCCGTCACTGATGCGTTTAGGTCAATAGTACCAACGGCTTCTGGGCCAACAGCGATTTTTTGCATGTACATGTCTGGTGCGTGTAACATTTTGCCACGGTCAGCAATGGCAACAACTGCTAGAGCATTCCATGAACCTTCTGCTACAATGTTCGTACCTTCAACCGGGTCTACTGCGATGTCCACTTTAGGATTTTCCGCACTCCCTAGCTCTTCCCCTATGTATAACATCGGTGCTTCGTCACGTTCACCTTCACCGATGACAACACGGCCGTCCATAGGAATTGTGTCAAATACTGTACGCATTGCTTCTGTTGCTGCGTTATCGGCTTCTTCTTTTTCTCCGCGACCCATCCAACGTGCTGAAGCTAATGCTGCGGCCTCAGTCACACGTACAATTTCCATTGATAAACTTCTTTCCATGTTAAAAAGCTCCTCCCCTAAAATGACACGTTATGAATTTTGGTACTGCTTGATTTCTTCATCCGTTAAATCTTCACGCCAAACTTTCGCGCCTAAGTTTTCTAACTTCTGACTTAAATTTGCATATCCACGATCAATGTGTTCAACACCAACAATTTCAGTAACACCTTTGGCCATGAGACCGGCAACCACAAGTGATGCCCCTGCGCGTAGGTCGGTTGCTTTAACTTTTGCACCTTCTAATTGCGTTGGACCTGTAATTACAGCCGAGCTACCCTCAACTTTAATATTCGCATTCATTCTGCGCAGTTCATCTACGTGTTTAAAACGAGCTGAATAAATCGTATCAGTCACAATGCTTGTTCCTGTCGACTGTGTTAACAGTGCTGTAAAAGGCTGTTGCAGATCTGTTGGAAAACCTGGGTAGACTAGCGTTTTAATATCGACGCTCGATAAAACTTTATCCGTCGTAATAATTAAACGGTCATCTTCTTCAACGATTTTAACACCCATTTCGCGCAATTTAGCCGTTAACGACTCTAAGTGAATCGGAATGACATTATCAACGACTACTTCTTTCCCCATAGATGCCGCGATAATCGTGTACGTCCCTGCCTCAATACGGTCTGGGATGATCGTGTGCTGACAACCGTTTAGTTTATCAACACCTTGAATTCGAATGACGTCCGTACCGGCACCCTTAATGTTGGCACCCATGCTGTTCAGAAGCGTTGCTACGTCAATGATCTCTGGCTCTTTTGCTGCGTTCTCAATAACCGTTTTCCCTTTTGCGCGAACAGCTGCAAGCATAATATTAATCGTTGCGCCCACACTAACAACATCTAAGTAAATTTTAGCGCCACGAAGCTCATCTGCTCTTAAATAAATCGCACCTTGTTCGTTGGTTACTTGAGCACCTAATGCTTCAAATCCTTTAATATGCTGATCGATTGGTCTAGGGCCTAAGTTACAACCTCCAGGCATACCAATAACAGCCTTCTTAAAACGCCCAAGCATTGCGCCCATAAAATAGTAAGACGCTCTTAACTTTTTAACTCGGCCGTTCGGTAAAGGCATTGAAACCATGCTTGAAGAATCAATGGTGACATCTTCACCATTTTGCTCTACCTTACCCCCGATATCTTCTAAAAGGCCTTTTAATGTTTGGATATCTGAGATGTCTGGGAGACCTTCTAAAGTTACTTCACCTTCAGCCAAAATCGTTGCCGGGAGTAAAGCAACGGCACTATTTTTGGCTCCACTAACTCGCACTTGACCTTGTAACGTGTGTCCACCTTCGATGAGTAATTTTTCCATTAAATAAGACTCCTCTTAAAATAATCTACCCTTATTATGTGAAAAAGGTTGAAAAAAATGCTTGTTACTTATTGGCTTGCTCCCAATCCGCTAAGAACTTCTCGATTCCTTGATCTGTTAAAGGATGCTTCACTAATTGCTCAATAACTTTAAATGGAATTGTCGCGATGTGCGCACCGTGTAACGCTGCTTCTGTCACGTGCATTGGGTGGCGTACACTCGCTGCGATAATTTCTGATTCAATTCCGTGACGGTCAAAAATTTCTGCAATCTCAGCAATTAAATTCATACCATTTTGACCAATGTCATCTAGACGGCCTAAGAATGGCGAAACATATGTCGCACCTGCACGAGCTGCTAGTAACGCTTGGTTTGCTGAGAAGACTAGAGTAACGTTTGTTTTTACTCCCTGGTCTGTTAAGGCTTTACATGCTTTTAAGCCTTCTAATGTCATAGGTAGTTTAATCGTGATGTTCGGAGCGATTTTTACTAGCTCCTCTGCTTCTTTTAACATGCCTTGAGCATCTTCAGAAATAACTTCTGCGCTGACTGACCCTTCTGTCACAACTTCAGTAATTTCTTTTAAACGATCGTGAAAAGATACGTTTTCTTTTGCCACTAAAGAAGGGTTTGTTGTGACACCTGCTAAGATGCCTAAGCTATGCGCTTCTTTAATCTCATTAATATTCGCTGTATCAATAAAAAATTTCATGATTTGCCTCCTAAAAAATTTTGCTACGTCAAAATGCTTCGCTTTCCTCAGGCACGGCATCAACTTCCCCAAACTCACATCCGTTCGTTTGGCGTGATTTTCTGCTCGTGCTGTTCCTGAAGGAGTCTCAGCATTTTGACTACGCTATTAACACTCACATCTATCTTACTTTTTATACCATAAACTTTATTCGCCTAATTAAAACACGAAAAGGCCAACCCAAAATCTTCAGGATTAGCCATCTTCATAATATTATTAAGCTTTTTTCGACGAACCGAATTCGCGCATTTTACCAATAACGGTTTCTTTAATCTTGTCGCGACTTGGTCCTAAATATTTGCGTGGATCATATAGGTCAGGCTTTTCAGCTAACACTTCACGAACCACTTTTGCTTGAGCAATCTGGTTTTCAGTGTTGACGTTAATTTTTGCCGTACCTAATGAAATTGCACGTTGAATATCTTTTGTTGGGATACCAGTTCCGCCATGAAGAACTAAAGGTACTCCAGTTAACTGTTGAACTTCTTCCATTCTGTCAAAACCTAAGTTCGGTTCACCCTTATAAGGACCGTGTACAGAACCTAACGCAGGCGCAAAGCAATCGACACCTGTTTCGCGTACCAAACGGTCACATTCAGACGGGATTGCATAAGCAGCTTCAGCATCATCAACAATAATGTCGTCCTCTTGTCCACCAATTCGGCCTAATTCAGCTTCAACCGATACACCGTGTAGGTGCGCTAGTTCAACTACTTTTTGTGTTAATGCAATATTTTCGTCTAACGGTAAGTGAGAACCATCAATCATAACAGATGTGAATCCTGCATGAATGGCTTCCGCACATTTTTCAAAACTTGAGCCGTGATCTAAGTGAATCGCCACTGGCACAGTTGTTTTATATGAATTCATCAGTTCTTTTACTAACGCCACGACGACATTAAAGCCACCGCAATATTTCGCTGCTCCTTCTGAAACACCGATAATAACTGGAGATTGTTCTTCTTCAGCCGCTTGTAAAATTGCCTGAAAATACTCTAGGTTGTTAATATTAAATTGCCCAACAGCATAACCTTCTTTGTTTGCTTTATTGAGCATCTCTGTCATAGATACTAATGGCACAACTGGGTTCCTCCTTGTGATGTAAATCATACCTAATTAATAGAATACCAATTGCACCTTAAAATCGCAACTATATCCTAACGCTTAGTCCTTCTAAAATTTGATGAATTTGTTGAACCGAAAAAGGTTTTTCTAACACATCATAAACCTTTAAATCTCCAATACTTTTTCGGACCTCTTTTTCTGCGATCCCACTCATTAATACAACTGGAATGTCAGCATGTTGATCGTTTAGTTTTTTTGCGAATTCATCCCCGCGCATTGGTTCCATTAAGTAGTCTAAGAAAATGATTGTTGGTGATTTTGTTAAAGCTTCACTCAAGGCTTGATCTGAACGTTCAAATGAAGTGACATTATAATCTGCACGTCTAACAATTTCAGATAATAAGAGTCGAATACCTGGTTCATCGTCCACGACAAATACCTCATCTTTAATCATCATAACCCCCCAATTGTTTTGCCAACTAATTTAACTTTACCAAATATGGGGAGTTAATCAATAAGTTATTTTGTCGAAACTTGTTGCTTAACACTTAAACTATGTTCGATAAAATCTCTAAACAACGGCTGTGGGCGAGTCGGACGTGATTTGAACTCAGGGTGGAACTGTGTCGCCACAAACCATGGATGATCTTTGACTTCAATAATTTCGATTAAGCGATCGTCTGGGCTTTTGCCTGAGAATACAAACCCTGCGTCTTCCATCTGTTGACGATATTGATTGTTAAATTCATAACGGTGACGGTGTCGCTCGTATACAACCTCTTCACCATAAGCGTCGAGTGCTTTTGTACCGTTTTGAAGGCGACAAGCATAAACACCTAGACGAAGTGTTCCACCTAAGTCTTCTACATCCTTTTGTTCTGGTAAAAGGTCAATGATTGGATGTGGTGTACTTGGGTCGATTTCAGCTGAGTGAGCACCTTTTAGTCCTAATACATTACGTGCATATTCAACTGTTGCTAGTTGCATACCTAAACAAATTCCTAAGAATGGAATTTTGTTTTCACGTGCATATTTTATGGCAGAGATTTTACCTTCAATGGCACGATCACCAAAGCCGCCAGGTACTAAGATACCGTCAACGTCTGATAGATAATCAGCCGCATTGTCATCATTTACATCTTCAGAGCTGATCCATTTCACTTCGATATCTGCATCATGTGCAAATCCTGCGTGTTTCAAGGCTTCAACGACAGATATATATGCATCCTGTAGTGATACATATTTACCGACTAGACCGATTGTAACTGATTCAGATAAGTTTTTAACCTTTTGAATAAGCCCTTCCCATTCGTCCATGTTCGCTTCTGGATAGTTAAGGTTGAAGTGATCTAATGTCAGCTGGTCCAACCCTTGCTTTCTAAGTTCTAATGCTACTTCGTATAAAACATCACAGTCTAAAGCTTCGATGACAGCTTTTTCATTAATATCACAGAAAAGAGCAATTTTCTCTTTCATTTCTTTACTGATCTCCATGTCTGTTCTTAAGACAATAACATCAGGTTGTATACCAAGAGAACGAAGCTCTTTTACCGAGTGCTGGGTCGGCTTTGTTTTTAACTCACCTGCAGCTTTGATGTATGGAACTAGCGTACAGTGAATATACATAACATTGTCGCGTCCAAGGTCACTCTTAAGCTGACGAATCGCTTCTAAGAATGGAAGACTTTCGATGTCCCCGACTGTACCGCCAATCTCAGTGATGACGACGTCTGCATTCGTTTCTTTACCCGCTTGGAATACTTTATTTTTAATCTCGTTTGTGATGTGTGGGATGACCTGAACTGTTCCACCTAAGTAATCCCCTCGACGCTCCTTGCGAATGACGGATGAGTAAACTTTACCTGTTGTGATGTTGCTGTATTTATTCAAATTAATATCGATAAAACGCTCATAGTGACCTAAGTCTAAGTCAGTTTCGGCACCGTCTTCTGTGACGAAAACCTCACCGTGTTGATAAGGACTCATAGTACCTGGGTCCACGTTTAAGTATGGGTCGAATTTTTGGATCGTGACGTTGAGTCCGCGATTTTTTAATAAACGACCAAGTGATGCTGCTGTGATTCCTTTGCCTAGTGATGAAACCACTCCACCTGTTACGAAAATATACTTTGTCATTTTGCATCCTGCCTTTCTATTACATAAGTCGGGGAGTTTTTATGTTAGTTTTCCTTATAACGTTTTTTTAACACTTACCGAAACTAAGAATTCCCATTAAAAATAAAAAAAGCTCCCGAACTAAGTCGGGAGCTTGTCCTTTTTTTGAGAGCCCACATAAAATCTTAAAGTTTTCTATTTGATAAGTCAAGCTAAACTTTATAAATCTTCTTCGTCGTCATCTTCAACTATTTCTTCGTCGTCATCATCGTCGAAGAGTTCTTCGTCATCTTCTTCAATGGTGAAATCTTCTTCTCCAAGTTCAGGTTCCACTTCATCCTCAAGAAGCTCTGCATCATCTTCTTTTTTCTTTTTCTTCTTCTTTTTCTTAGGAATTTCTTCGTTGAACGAAATCGTGTCATCTTCTTGTTGATCATATGGGTACCACTTTTTTAGGCCCCAAATGTTTGAGCCAACAGACATGAAACGTCCATCAATATTTAAATCTGTATAAAATTGAACGATATATTCTTCTTTTTCCTCTTGGGTGAATTCTTTCGCTTCTGCAATTAATTCAAAGATTTCATTAAAGTTCATAGCTTTCTTTTCTTCTGCTAAGATCTCATAAGCTACTTCAACCATTGAAACCTCTTTTAATTCCTCTTTGGTATATTTTTCCAACGTCACTTCCAGCACTCCTTTACCCAATGTCGATGGTGGAAACCATAATTATGCTATTTTTCTAGTTTACAGAATACCACAACGGTAAGTCAATTCAAGTACAAAATTAATTTTAGACATAAAAAGAAGGATTTATTCAATGTGGATAAGCTTGTGACAAAATATTTATTAAACTATAAGAATCAAATTCTGTTTTTAGCTTCGTAAAAATGCTTCGCTTTCCGCAGGCACGGCTTCAACTTCCCCCAACTCACTCTCGTTCGGAGTTTAAGGATGTTCGGCTAAATACGCAACATCCATGTTGCAACGCCGAACTGACCCACATCCTGTGGCCCCTCATCTCGTGCTGTTCTGCGACGACCTGGACGGTCTAGTGTCGGCGTTGGCCACAAATGCTACTTGCATTACCTCTTTGCTTAAGTTTGCGCCGAGTAATCGCAGGCGCAGGACGTGGCCGTTTTTAGCCGACCAGGAGTCTTGCATTTTGACTACGCTAATAACAAGTGATTTTAAATTTACTATATCTTCTATCCCAGATTAAATAAATAAATTTTCTTGTGATATATCTACTTTGTTTTGGAGTTTATCTACCTCTTTTTGAAATATATCTACCGTGAAATTTGTCGACGAAGTAAAAATCGCTATTTTATCTACCCCTAAACTTCATTTATCTAACTTTTTTCATTAAAAAACCACCAACAGCGAGGTTGGTGGTTTATTCCTATTACATGTTACGACGGTATTGGCCGCCGACTTCGTATAAGGCGTTTGTGATTTGGCCTAAACTTGCGACTTTAACGGTTTCCATGAGTTCTTCGAAAATGTTACCGTTTGAAGCCGCGACTTCTTTAAGGCGTGCTAATGCTTTGTCTGCTTTATCAGAGTTACGCGTCTGGAAGTCACGCAGATTCTTAATTTGTTGCTGTTTCTCTTCTTGCGATGCACGAGCCACTTCCATTGAGTTGATCTCATCTTCAGATGGTGGGTTCGGATTCACATATGTGTTCACCCCAACAATTGGAAGTTCACCTGAGTGCTTTTTACCTTCATAATATAGAGATTCTTCTTGAATCTTACCACGTTGATACTGGCGTTCCATCGCACCGAGTACGCCACCGCGGTCGTTAATGCGTTCGAACTCTTGTAAAACCGCTTCTTCAACAAGGTCTGTTAGTTCTTCTAAAATAAATGAGCCTTGTAGTGAGTTTTCGTTTTTCGTTAGGCCGAACTCTTTATTAATAATCATCTGGATTGCCATTGCACGACGAACGGATTCTTCAGTTGGTGTTGTAATGGCTTCGTCATAAGCGTTCGTGTGTAGTGAGTTCGTGTTGTCCTGAATCGCGATTAAGGCTTGTAGCGTCGTACGGATGTCGTTGAAGTCCACTTCCTGTGCGTGTAGTGAACGCCCAGATGTTTGGATGTGATACTTCAACTTCTGACTACGTTCGTTAGCACCGTATTTATCTCGCATCGCAACTGACCAAATGCGGCGTGCCACACGGCCAATTACCGTATACTCTGGATCTAATCCGTTTGAGAAGAAGAACGACAAATTCGGTGCGAACTTATTAATATCCATGCCACGGCTCAAGTAGTACTCAACGTACGTGAAGCCATTCGCAAGTGTAAACGCTAGCTGACTGATTGGATTCGCTCCCGCTTCTGCGATGTGATACCCAGAAATCGAAACCGAGTAGTAGTTACGAACTTCATTATTAATGAAGTATTCCTGAATATCACCCATCATACGTAGTGCAAACTCAGTTGAGAAGATACACGTGTTTTGGCCTTGGTCTTCTTTTAAGATATCTGCCTGAACCGTGCCACGAACAACCGAAATCGTTTCAGCTTTAATTTGTTCAAATTCTTTTTGATTTGGATCGCGCCCATTTTCGTCTTTGAACTTCTTCAGCTGCTGGTCAATCGCTGTGTTAAAGTACATCGCCAAGATAATCGGTGCTGGTCCGTTAATTGTCATCGATACAGATGTCATTGGATCCACTAAATCGAAGCCATCATAAAGTTTCTTCATGTCATCTAACGTACAAATGCTGACACCAGACTCCCCTACTTTACCGTAAATGTCTGGACGCTCATCCGGGTCTTCACCGTATAATGTTACGGAATCAAATGCCGTACTTAAACGTTTAGCCGCTTCATTTTTCGATAAGTAATGGAAACGACGATTAGTACGTTCAGGCGTTCCTTCTCCAGCAAACTGACGTGTTGGGTCTTCCCCTTTACGCTTGAACGGGAAAACACCTGCCGTGAACGGGAAGGCACCTGGCACATTTTCCATCAGCATCCAATATAAACGGTCGCCCCAGTCGCGATATTTCGGTAACGCAACTTTCGGTACTTTTATACCTGATAAGCTTTCTGTGTTTAAATCGACGGTAAATTCTTTGTCTCGAACTTTATAAGACAGTTGATCTTTCGTGTATGTTTCTTTCAGTTCATCAAATTTCTCTAATTTAGCCTTGTTGTCGGCTTCTAATTCTTTTTCGTACTTCTCGATTAGTTGTTTCAGCTCTTCAACTTGACCGATTTCCTCTTCGGTCCCTTTTAATTGATAAAGCTTACGCGCAATCTTGCTTTGTTTCTTCGCATCTTCTTTATAACCTTGAACCGTTTGAACGATGTCACGTAAATATTGACGGCGCTCAGGTGGAATGATTAAGTTTTGCTTTTCGACTAACTTAATTTTTGTCTCGAAAGGCACTTCAACATTCCAGTCGTAACGGTCATTAATCGTTTCTAAAATGGATGCAAACAACGTGTTCGTTCCAGGGTCGTTAAACTGTGACGCAATTGTACCGAATACCGGGAACGTCTCAGGATCATCATGGAATAGCATGCGGCTACGGCTGTACTGTTTACGCACTTGGTTAAACGCATCCTCAGATCCTTTTTGTTCGAACTTGTTAATGACGATGAAATCCGCAAAATCGATCATATCGATTTTTTCTAACTGAGTCGGCGCACCGAATTCAGCCGTCATCACATACATCGATAAGTCTGTGATTTCGGTAATTTCAGCATCCCCTTGACCGATTCCACTCGTTTCAACGATGATGAAGTCAAAATCAGCTGCTTTCACGACACGAATCGCATCTAAAATGGCTTGTGACAGCTCTGTTTTAGAACTACGCGTCGCAAGGGAGCGCATATACACGCGTTCATTAAAAATCGCATTCATACGAATACGGTCACCAAGTAGTGCACCACCTGTTTTCTTCTTCGTTGGGTCAACAGATAAAATCGCAAGCTTCTTATCAGGAACCTCATTGATGAAACGACGAACAAGCTCATCTGTTAATGAACTTTTACCAGCACCACCTGTACCTGTAATCCCTAGAACCGGTACGTCTTCACGAGTAATTTTTAATAAATCTTGAAGTTTGTCACTCGTTACGTCTTCATTTTCAACGTGAGAAATTAGTCGCGCAATTGCTTGGTAATCTCCCTTTTGTGCCTTTGTCGCATCGGACTCTAGCTCAAGCGGTGTAGGATGATCACATTCTTCTAGCATTGTGTTAATCATGCCTTGTAAACCAATCTGACGTCCATCCTCTGGTGAGAAAATACGCGCCACACCATGGTCGTGAAGTTCTTTAATTTCACGAGGTAAAATAACCCCGCCTCCACCACCGTAAACACGGATATGTCCTGCACCTTTTTCATTGAGTAAATCAACCATGTACTTAAAATATTCCACGTGTCCACCTTGGTAAGATGAAATCGCAATCCCTTGTACGTCTTCCTGAATTGCCGCGTTCACCACTTCTTCAACCGAACGGTTATGCCCAAGGTGAATGATTTCCGCTCCACTCGCTTGTAAAATACGACGCATAATATTAATCGATGCATCGTGACCATCAAACAAGCTTGAAGCCGTGACAAAACGAACAGGATGCTTCACTTTGTACACTTCCTGTTGTTGCATAACATCATCCTCCTCTCGTCAGCTCAAGCTGACTTTTTAGTAATTCAAATTGTAGATTTGTGTATTGTTCTAATGAAAATTCTTTTTGTAACATCCAACGTCTGAAGCCCCACATTTGTCCTTGAATAAAAATGTTATTCGCAATAATGGTGAGCTGATCGCTAGATAAATTCGGATAATTATTTTGAATGACACGTTCCAGAAGATGAACCATCTGCCGTTCTTTCTCTAAAACATACTCTTGAGCATCCTTTGGTAGGGCTTTTAATTCCTGATATAACACCAAAACCTCATCCTGCATATCATCCATCAGCTCGTAATAAGACTTAACCGCTTGATATAGCGTGTCTTCTGACGTCTCTTTTGTGTTAAAAACGGCTTCCATCCTCGCCTTTACTTCATCGTAAATGGCATCACAGACGAGAAAAAGAACGTCTTCTTTTTTCCTGATATATTCATAAAGCGTTCCAATTGAGAAGCCTGCTGCTTTTGCGATTTCTCTTGTTGTTGCACGGTGGAACCCCTTTTGGGTAAAAAGAGAAACCGCACCTTTTTGCAACTGTTCACGACGCTTTTGAATTAATTGTTCATCCTTAATTGATGAATCAATGGGTTTAACCATTCGCTCCACCTACTTTACGCCATTCCGATAGCCACTGTTTGGCTAACTGGTAAGGATCATCAGACTGTTTAAGTTCTTCTTGTTTATCGGGGTCGTCTGATACAAACTGATATACATCCTTCCACAATGCTTCCTGCATGAGTTCATACACTTCATAACGAAGCTGCTCACTTCGTTTTTCCTGACCTGTATTCGTTTCGTCTAAGTAATGACGGTGTTTTCGGAATGCATCGAACAGTTTATCGAAACCGAAATTCTCAGTCACACTCGTTTCAACGATTTGCGGTTCAAACCCACGATGGCCAGCGATATGAATTAAATCACGCAAGGTGTTCTTTAATTTTTTAACACCAGGTAAATCAGCTTTATTCAGGATAAAAAGATCCGCGATTTCCATAATGCCAGCCTTGAAAATTTGAAGGATATCGCCACTGTTTGGTGTCAGCATAACAGCGGTCGTATCAGCCACCTTCATGATATCGAGTTCAGACTGCCCAACGCCGACTGTTTCCACGATAATGTAGTCAAACCCATATGCATCACAAGCACGAATCGCATCTTTGGTTGCTCTTGCAAGACCCCCAAGGCTACCGCGCGTTGCCATACTGCGGATGAATACTTCTTGGTCAGTAAAATGTTTATGCATGCGCACTCGGTCACCTAGAAGAGCACCACCGCTGAAAGGACTGGTTGGATCAACTGCGATGACTGCTACATTTTTACCTTTTTCACGTAAAAGTGTAATGAGGCGATCAACGAGCGAGCTTTTGCCGGCACCTGGTGATCCCGTGATGCCGATGTAATGGGCGTGTTTCTTACGCGCATTGAGTTGGCTCATGAGCTCGAGTTTGTCTGGGTGGTCGTTTTCAATGAGTGTGATGGCTCGTGCTAAGGCGCGTTGATCTTGTTCGGCAATGCGGTCTGCTAGTTGATCCATTGGTTTCATCCTTTCTTGATTAAAATTAATGAATGTGAATTGCGATTTATGGTGCACGAAAGAAATGATTCGGGATTAGTTTGCGAAAGGCGGCGACTCCTGCGGGAACAGCACGAGCTGAAAATCACGCAAAACGAATGTAAGTGAGTTTTGTGAAGTTGAGGCCGTGCCCGCGGAAAGCGTCCGCCTGTAGCAAAACTAAAATACACTAATTACTTCGTCACCATTCGTCCGATCACGAGACGTTGGATTTCTTGTGTGCCTTCGTAAATTTGAGTAATTTTCGCATCACGCATGAAGCGTTCAACTGGGTAATCTTTCGTGTAACCATAACCACCATAAACTTGAACCGCTTCAACCGTTACTTTCATCGCTGTATCACCTGCATATAACTTTGCCATCGCCGATTCTTTCTGATACGGCAGGCCTTCTGACTCGTTATACGCCGCTTGATACGTTAATAGACGAGAAGCTTCAACTTGAGTCGCCATGTCTGCAAGTTTGAACGAAATTCCTTGGTTGTTCGCAATTGGCTTACCAAACTGTTCACGTTCTTTTGCATAGTCCGTTGCTGCGTCTAATGCACCTTGAGCAATTCCAACAGCTTGTGCGGCAATACCGTTACGACCGCCGTCTAATGTTGTCATCGCAATTTTGAACCCTTGACCTTCTTCACCTAGCATGTTTTCTTTAGGTACTCGGCAGTTTTCAAAAATTAACTCCGTTGTAGGGGATGAACGAATCCCTAACTTCTGTTCTTTTTTACCAAACGAAAATCCGTCTGTGCCCTTCTCAACGATAAAAGCAGAGATTCCTCTATGCTTCGCGTCAACATCTGTTTTCGCAAACACCACATAGATATCAGCTACGCCACCATTTGTAATCCATACTTTGCTTCCGTTTAGAATATAGTCGTCACCGTCTTTTTTCGCAGTCGTGCGCATGGATGCTACATCACTACCAGCACCTGGCTCAGATAATGCGTAAGCACCTAATGCTTCACCTGTTGCAAGACGTTGTAAGAAGTTTTTCTTCTGATCTTCATTTCCGTAAGTATAAATTGGCCAGCTTGCTAGTGAAATGTGAGCCGACAATGTTACCCCAGTAGAGGCACATACACGAGATAATTCTTCAACGGCAATCGCATAGCTCACAAAGTCTGAGCCAATACCACCGTACTCTTCTGGCCATGGAATTCCTGTTAGGCCAAGTTCAGCCATGGTGTCAAAAATTTCTCGATCAAAGCGCTCTTCTTCATCACGCTCTGCTGCTGTTGGTGCGACTTCATTTTCTGCAAAGTCACGAACCATTTTACGTAACATTTGTTGTTCTTCTGTTAGTTGAAAGTTCATGTCAAAATTCCTCCTATTTAAGTAAATGCCTGCTAATGACTAGATTTTGAATTTCAGTTGTGCCTTCGTAGATTTGAGTGATTTTCGCATCACGCATATATCGCTCAACCGGGTAATCTTTCGTGTAGCCGTAACCACCGTAGACCTGCACAGCTTCAATTGAAACATCGACTGCCGTTTGAGAGGCGAATTTTTTAGCCATTGAAGCTTCCTTCGCACAGTCAACTCCCGCTTCATGCATGGATGCTGCGTTATAGATTAATAGTTTTGATCCTTCAACAGCCGTTGCCATATCGGCTAACTTAAACGAAATACCTTGATTATGTGCAATTGGCTTTCCGAATTGTTCACGCTCTTTTGCATAACCCGTTGCTGCGTTTAAGGCTGCTTCTGCGATCCCTAATGCTTGTGCCCCAATCCCGATTCGGCCAATGTTAAGGTTCGAAAGTGCAATTTTATACCCTTCGCCTTCTTCACCTAACAACTGGCTTGCTGGGACTCGGCAGTTATCAAACGTTAGTGGAACCGTTGCTGAACCGTGAAGGCCCATCTTTTCTTCAGGCTTTCCAACTTCAAAACCTGGTGTGTCTTTTTCAACGATAAACGCGGAAATCCCTTTACTTTCAGCATCTTGGTCCGTCTTGGCAAACACAATATACGTATCAGCGTAACCACCGTTAGTGATGAAGATTTTTGATCCGTTTAATACGTACTCATCTCCATCTTTTACAGCACGAGTTTTTAGTGAACCAGCATCACTACCTGCACCTGGTTCTGTTAAAGCAAAAGCCCCTAAGTACTCACCTGAAGCTAGCTTTGGAATGTAGTGCTTCTTTTGCTCGTCTGTTCCGAATTTTAAAATTGGAAACGTTCCGACTGATGTGTGTACCGATAAAATAACACCTAATGTTGCACTTACTTTAGACAATTCATGAATCGCAATGATGTACGAGACATAATCCATCCCTGCGCCACCGTATTCTTCTGGAACAGGAATACCAAGGATCCCTAGCTCACCCATTTTTTCAATAAGCTCTACTGGAAAACGATCCTCAGTTTCCATACGCTCTACAGCTGGTGCGACTTCTTGCTGAGCAAAGTCACGCACCATCTTACGCATCATGTTCTGCTCATCTGTGAAGTTTAAATTCATCTAAGGTGCCCTCCTATTCGTACACGTAGAAACCGCGGCCAGATTTTTTACCTAACCAACCGGCGCTAACATATTTCTTAAGTAATGGACATGGACGATACTTGCTGTCACCAAATCCTTCGTAAAGGACTTCCATGATGTATAAGCACGTATCAAGTCCAATAAAGTCTGCTAAGGTTAATGGACCCATTGGATGATTCATACCGAGCTTCATTACTTCATCGACTGCTTCTGGCTCTGCAACACCCTCATATACTGTGTAAATCGCTTCGTTAATCATCGGCATTAATACACGGTTCGAAACAAATCCTGGGTAGTCATTTACTTCAACCGGTGTTTTGTTCAATGCTTTTGCCGCTTCTTCAATCGTTTTATAAGTTTGATCTGATGTTTGTATCGCACGAATAATCTCAACCAGCTTCATTACTGGAACTGGATTCATGAAGTGCATCCCAATAACTTGTTCAGGACGATTCGTTACTGCAGCGATATCTGTAATTGGTAGAGATGATGTATTCGTTGCTAGAATCGCGTGTTTTGGCGTCACTTCATCTAACTTTTGGAAAACTTGAGTTTTAACATCCATGTTTTCAACGACTGCCTCAATAACTAAATCACGGTCACTTGCCTCATCTAATGAGGTTGTCGTCTGAATACGGTTTAACGTTTCTGTCTTTTCTTCTTCAGTCATACGACCTTTATCAACGTTACGAGATAAAAGCTTCTCCATCGTTGCAAGGCCTTTTTGTAATGCTTCTTCAGATAAATCGTTTAGTTTAACATCGAAACCAGACTGGGCAAAAACTTGTGCAATCCCCGAGCCCATTTGTCCAGCTCCAATGACCATAACGTTCTTAATTGTCATGAAAAACCCTTCCTTTCAATCTCTAAATCTATTATCTACTGTTTTGGTACTTCGATTAATAACGCATCACCTTGACCGCCGCCAGAACAGATTGACGCGATCCCTAAACCGCCACCACGGCGTTTTAATTCATAAGCTAACGTTAAAACGATACGTGCACCACTTGCACCAATCGGGTGACCAAGTGCAACTGCACCACCGTTCACGTTCACTTTTTCCGGATCTAAGCCAGCAATTTTTCCACTTGCTAATGAAACTGCTGCGAAGGCTTCATTAACTTCGAATAAATCAATATCATCTAGGCTATAGCCTGTTTTTTCTAGTAATTTATTAATCACGATTCCTGGTGTTTCAGGGAATCGGTCTGCTTCAACTGCTACTTCAGCATGGCCAATCACTTTTGCTAGTGTTTCTTTACCTTCTGCTTTCGCTTTTTCTTCAGACATTAACACCATTGCAGCTGCCCCGTCGTTAACACCTGGTGCGTTACCCGCTGTAATTGTGCCGTCTTTATCAAAAGCCGGGCGAAGCTTTGCTAGTTTTTCAGCTGTTGTGCCTTGGCGAGGTGCTTCGTCTGTATCTACGACTATTGGGTCACCTTTACGCTGAGGGACTTCAACTGGAACGATTTCATCAGCTAGCTTACCTTCTTCAATTGCCTTAAGCGCACGCTCATGGCTTTGAGCTGCCCAATTATCTTGATCTTCACGAGATAACTCGAACTTATTCGCAGTTCGGTTACCGTAAGTTCCCATGTGGACATTTTCAAACGAGCAAGTTAGACCGTCATGCACCATCATGTCGACCACTTTTTGATCGCCCATACGCATTCCCCAACGCGCGTTTGGCATAAAGTATGGCGCATTACTCATGCTCTCCATTCCACCTGCTACGATTGTGTCTTCCTCTCCTAAACGTATCATCATATCCCCTAGTGCCACACTACGCATACCTGATGCACATACTTTGTTGATTGTTTCCGTCTTTGTCTCCCAAGGAATTCCTGCATAACGTAATGCTTGACGAGATGGAAGTTGACCTTGACCACCTTGTAAAACTGTCCCCATGATCACTTCCTGTACATTCTTTCCTTCAACAGAAGCTCGATTAAGCGCTTCTTTAATGGCGATTCCACCTAATTGAGCTGCTGTTAACGGGGCAAGACCTCCACCAAATTTACCGAAAGGCGTTCTCGCACCTGCTACAATCACTGTATTTGACACTATGATTCCTCCCTTTACTTGACTCTTTGTAAACGCTAACATAATTATAACATAAAACCGACTGAACGCTCGCTCAATGGCATAATTTTATGAATTTTATTATTAGAAAGATTTAATGAACCATCTTTCCCCATCGAATGGTCCTTTTGCACAGGTTAATAGGTCTTTTTCTTACTTCAACGGTTTTAAAAATATGTCTTTTGAATCTTTTAATCTATGGATTGGTCCTTTTTAATAATAAACTTGTACATTGATTAATAAAATGAACTAGAGATTGCTTTTTTAAGGGGGATCCTTATGAGAAGAGGGAACGGTAAAGCTTTTATTATATTAATAGTGTTTTCTGCGATTGTCGTACTATTATTTATTAGTTTTATGAATTTCACCAAATCCCCTGAAGATCAGGCAACTGAAGCAATTCATAAGTTTTATCAGTTTGAACAGGAAGGCGCCTTTTCTCATTCATGGGAAATGTTCCACCCTCAGATGCAACAAAAATTCGACAAAGCACATTATATACAAGACCGAGCCCACGTGTTTATGAACCACTTTGGTGTACAAACTTTTGCGTATAGTCTAAGTGGTCCCACTGAGGTCACAGATTGGACGATGGAAGACGGTGCGGAACGAATTGACAGGCTATACAAATTTGACGTCTCCAAAACTTACAAAGGCAAGTACGGTAACTTCACAATCGTACAAGGTGTGTACGCAACGGAGGTAGCTGGTGAGTGGAGAATATTATGGGATTATAATAAATGAGGCTGGGACAAAAGATATCTTATCCTTAGAGAAGACGAATATTAGGAGTCAAGTTACTCCTAATATTCGTCTTCAATTTTTAGCTGCGTCAAAATGCTTCGCTTTCCGCAGGCACGGCTTCAACTTCCCCAAACTCACTTTCGTTCGAAGTTTAAGGATGTTCGGCTAAATACGCAACATCCATGTTGCAACGCCGAACTGACCCACATCCTGTGGCCCCTCAGCTCGTGCTGTTCTGCGACGACCTGGACGGTCTAGTGTCGGCGTTGGCCACAAATGCTACTTGCATTACTTCTTTGCCTAAGTTTGCGCCGAGTAATCGCAGGCGCAGGACGTGGCCGTTTTTAGCCGACCAGGAGTCTGCGCATTTTGACTACGCTAATAAAACTCAATATTCGTTTTTTGTTAAGCTACTTTTCTTTTGTCCCAGCCTCTTTTTTTACATTTTTATTGGAACATCTTTTATCATTTTGTAACTAAGCCAAAGTCCTAATGCAATCAAAGTATAATCTCCTAATGAACTCAATAGAAAGTCGAATTTAGCGCCAGTTAAAATGTCTGAAATAAGATGTGAAATAAAATCCGCAAACACTTTCGATATAAGTAAAACTAGAATAAAAAGCAAACCAATGACCCAATGGTAACGATAAAACCCTAACGCAATAAATATACCCGCAAGGAAGCTTAGAAATAGACTGATGACATAGTACCATACATCTGCTAGGGCAATTGAATTAATGTTAGAAGTTTGCATCACAGTATACTCAATAAACGTTAAGCTAAGATTTACTAATGTATAACTTAAAATTAAGGCTAAAACGGTATATACCATTCCTATAAAGAATGATTTTCTGGTTCCTCCTAGTTTTATAACTTGTGGTAGAAATCCATAGATTGCGATAATCCCTAATATTAATAACCCGATTGTCATTGGATCAAGCGTAAAATCTAGAAAATGACCTAACTCTGACGCTTCTTCCACGAAGTAGTTAATTAAATAAGTAACGACTCTTACCACAATTGATAGTATCACTAAAAAAAGCAGCCACTTAAATAGATCACGATAGTAGTCTTTAAAAACTATTTTTGATGTTTGATCCATTAACTCTCACCCCCAGTAAGATATGTGAATAAATCCTGAAGTTTAGCATTTTTAATTTCGAGTCCAACCTCTTTTGCTTCTTGTAAATCGCGTTCTGTGAAACTCTTGTAGATTAATACAGATTTCATGCCACCAATTGTTTCTTCGTATAGTACTTCCTTCGATGAGGTAAACTCATCAACGATTTCAGGACTACCAGTTATGAAGAAGCCTTGATCAATAATGGACTGATAATCGTCATGTAGCAAAAGCTCGCCATCGTGAATCATCATAACTTCATCAAATAAATACTCCATTTCTGATACAAGGTGCGTTGATAAAATGAACAATCTTGGATGTTTTTCTTGTTCTTTTAATAGTTCTTTATAAAACATTGCACGTGTCGGAGCATCCATACCTAGATAAACTTCATCCATGATAGTAATTGGCGTCCTGCTTGCTAATCCTACAATCATGTTAAAGGCAGATAACTGACCTTTAGAAAGTTTACTTAAATTTTTATTACTAGGAACTTTAAAACGAGCCATTAACTCATTAGCATACGTTTCATCAAAATTAGGACGGTATAATTTTAATTTCTTAAAGAATTTTTCTGCCTTTTGATCTTGAAGGTCTTTTACTGGCGCTTCATATAAAAAAGTCAGGTCCTTCATGTATTGTGAATTCTCAAATGTGAGTTCCCCATTTGCTTCAATATAACCGACAGTTGCATCACTATAAGCGGACAGTATGGAGAGTAACGTAGTTTTACCTGCACCATTACGCCCAATCAACCCAACGATTTTATTACCTTCCAATGTGAAAGATATATCTCTTAATGCTTTGAAATTCCTATAATGCATCGAAACATTCTTTGCCTCTAATTTGTAAGCCATCATTCTTCATCCCCCTTTTTAACTTTCCGAATCATCTTCAACATTTCATCTTCTGAGATCTTTAACTTTTCTGCTTCTTGCACTAGTTGAACGATATAAGTTTGTTGAAATGTTCTCCTTCTCTTTTCTATCAATTTCTCTTTTGCTCCTTCAGATACAAACATCCCCACACCACGCTTTTTGAAAATAATATCTTCGTCTGCTAACTGGTTAATCCCTTTAGCTACGGTAAGATGATTAATCTTGTAGAAGTTCACTAATTGGTTTGTTGACGGGATCTGGTCACCTTCTTTAAGTTGATCATTTAGTATTTGATCTTCAATCCGTTCCCTAACTTGCTGGAATATTGGTTTGTCTTCATCAAATTCATGACTCATTTTCATCACCACTCTATATGGTTATATAGTTAAGTATATAACCATAATACAATTAATGTTCTTAAAATGCAATACTCATTAGAGAATTATTTTATGGGGAAAAATTACGATATATGGGGAAGTTTTTGATTTTATGGGGAAATTTTCTGATTTATGGGGAAGTTTTTAAATATATGGGGAAATCTTAATGACTTATGGGGAATTTATTCAAAAATAAAAGACCACGATCGAATCGAGGTCTCTCATCTCTTAAAATTTAATTGTTATGCCTGCAGGGTCACTCACAAAATACCCTTCATCTGATTGTTTCACTTGATCACCAAAAGATTTTTTAACTTGTTCTCGGTCTTCTTCTGTCATTTTAACTGAATACCAATTTAAGCCGATTTGATCATCATCCTTAGGTCCACCGTTACGGCTGTTCCAGACATTTAAGCCAATATGATGATGGTACTTGTTGTCTGACATGAACAAAGCTTGTGGACCATATTTAGCCACAACTTCAAACCCTAACCTTTCATAAAAGGGTTGTACACTTGGCAAATCGTGTACCTGTAGGTGGATGTGGCCAATCGTTGAGTTTTCAGGGAAACCGGTCCACCCTTTTTCCGTGCGTTCTTTTAAAAGACCTTCAATGTCTAGTGGTGTTGTGTCCATTGCAACCTCTTCTCCATTCCACCGCCATTCTTCTGGTTCACGATCTCTGTAAATTTCAATTCCATTACCATCTGGGTCTGCTAAATATAAAGCTTCGGAAACATGATGATCTGATGCACCTTGTACTGGCAGTTGGTTACGCCAGAAGTGGTAAACAACGTTCGCAAGGTCTTGGCGTGTAGGGACTAGGTATGCAATATGAAAAAGACCCGTTTTTTGACGATCTAAAGGTTTGGCATCTTTTATTTGTTCCAATGTTAGAACTGGCGTTACACCATTAAAGGTAAAAACAGCCTGTGAGTCTGTTTGTTTAATTAATGTCATTCCTAACATATCTTTATAGAATGTTATAGACTTATCAAGGTCCGAAACAATTAAAGAGATTTGATCAATATATTTTGTCGGTAATTCATGATATCCCATTTAAATCACTCACTTTCTGTAGTATGAATACATTGTAACACAATCACTTACAAAAAGTAAGTAACTTTACAAAAATAGACTCAAGGATTAACCTTGAGTCTATTAATAGTCCTTATTCTGTTACACCGACTTCGTAACGGTAAACTCCAGAACCAACAGAGATGTCATAGTTTGTAACACGCTCGTTGACTGGGATTAATACAGAACGGTATAGAGTAGGGAATACAGGAATTTCCTCTACCATGAATTCTTGCCATTCACTGTAAACTTGTTGACGGTACTCAGTATCGAATGCTTCATCAGAGATACCTTTCTCTAGAAGTTCAGTGTTCTTCTCACTTTCATAACGTGGGAAGTTGAACATAGCTTCTGGGCCGTATAAACCACTAGGGTCTACATCATAACCAACACCCCAAGCACCTTGGTAAATGTCAACTTCAGGATCGTCATTACCACCGTTACCTACACGCTCATAGAACGAGTTAAACTCTAGAAGACGTCCGTCAATTAACTGTACGTTTAGACCAACGTTTTCCCAAGATTGGATGTAGTAACGAGCTAACGGTTCAGCAACGTCGCCACCTGACATAGAAGCGAAGTTAATAACTAACTCTTCACCGTCTGGATCTTCACGGAATCCGTCACCGTCTACATCTTCATATCCATTCTCATCAAGAATACGATTAGCTTCATCTGGATCGAATGTTGGCGTTTCAATTGAATCATCATGATAAGCAGGGTGTGATGGAGCAATTAAAGTAGTTGCATTCCAACGTAATCCGTTGTAGAACTCTTTACCAACTGCATCGTTATTGACTGCATACCACATAGCACGACGTAAGTTTACGTCACCCATTTTCATTTCATCAGGCTTATAGTTTACGCGACCTTCTTCTTCATTCCAGTCACCTAATTTGAAACCAATATAAGTGTAAGCTAAGTCAATGTCACCTAACCACTCTACGCCTTCCATTTCAGCGTTGTCAGGGAACTGATCAACAGGGAAGCTGTCTACTAAATCAACTTCACCAGTTTCTAAAGCATTAGCAACTGTACTAGGGCTAACAACTTTAAGTGTTACTTTATCTAATGCAGGTTCGCCTCTCCAATAATCTTCGTTTTTAACGTAAGTTACAGACTCACCAGGAACAATGCTATCAACTTTGTACGGACCAAAACCAATTGGTTCTTGACGTACTGCGTCAGATGCAGACATATCTGCTACTTCCATATCGCCAAAGATATGTTTAGCTAACGGATAAGACCAAATACCACCTGTTAATAGAGAAGGAGTTAAACGCTCATAGTGGAACGTAATTGTCTTCTCATCTACAACTTCGATCCCTTCAATTTCGTCAGCTTCACCATTCACATATGCATCGTGACCTTTTAATAATGTGAAACCAGGCGTGCTTCCACGAGGACCATCATAGTCAGGATGTTTGATAACTTCGTAAGCGAATTTCCAGTCTTCAGCTTTTACTGGTTCGCCATCATGCCAGTTAACATTGTCACCAATCGTGAAAGTAATTGTGTTTTCTTCCTCATTTACTTCATAAGTTGCAGCACCATCATTAGTCATTGTGTAGTTTTCATCATAAGTAAATAATGATTCGTCAAACCAAGCAATAACCTCTGCATCTGGTGCACCAGAATAGAAGTTCCAGTTTAGTGTACCTTCAAATGCTGTATCAGTTACTAAACCGAAAGTTAATTCTCCACCATCAATAGGATCACCATTGTTTGATGTTGAAGTACTGAAGTCATCAATACTGTAAAGTCCGTCAGTATTTTCTTCTTCTTCAGTTTCTTCTTCCTCTTCTTCTTCAGAAGATTCTTCTGTGCCTTCTTCACCTTCAGAAGGCTCTTCGTTACCTTCTTCACTGCTATTACATGCAGCGATTAGAAGAACGAAAGCGAGCATTAAGACAAATAGAAACTTGCCAAGTAATGTTCTGCTCATTATTAATTACCTCCCCCTAAAAATTTTGCTCAGCCTTTTTTGACTGAAAATTTTATACTCAACACTGGATTTGCCAGTGTAGGTACCACCATTAAGCTCGTCTTTGTCGAGCATCTGCCGCACGTTTTAACGCCTCACCGACGTTACGTACAGCTAACATTAATAATAGAATTAGAATTGCTGCTGGAACCCAAATCCACCAACGCTTTTCCAATGTTGTTGGATTCGTAGTGTAACTTAACAATGTTCCAAGACTCGGCGTTTCCTCTGGGAACCCAAATCCTAAGAATGATAAGCCTGACTCAATTCCAATATTAGCAGCTAAGTTTAGAGTCATTGTTACAACAATAAGTGATGTGATATTCGGTAATACTTGCTTAAAAATAATCTTAGTATGAGAAGAACCTAATGTTCTTGATGCTTGTGCATAATCAAGCTCTTTCTCTTGTAATGCCTTAGAACGTATTAACCTTGCAATTCCCATCCATAAGAATGCTGTCATAATTAACGAGAATGATACAATGCTGTATTCAGGAACAATTGCAACGAATACGATTACTAACATAATGAACGGTAATACCATAAAAAAGTCAACGACACGCATTAACGCGTTATCTATATGTCCACCGAAGTAGCCTGAGACAACTCCAACTACAACACCAATGATCCCAGATAGGATTGTTACTAAGAAACCTATAGCTAATGAGTTTCTTGTCCCTATGATTAATTGGCCAAATACATCTCGCCCACCATAGTCTGTTCCTAACCAATACTCACTAGAAGGTGGTTCGTATAAGGCGAATAAATCTACTTTAACGATTTCCTTTAAATCTAGTATTAGTGAAGCTCCAAATACAAATAACGTTATTAACGTAAAGAATATTAACGACACAAGCGCTAATTTATCCTTTTTAATTTCATTCCAGAAAATTCTCATCCCTGATGGACTTTTATGTTCAGTCTCTTTTTGACTTTCATTGACTGCTTGTTCAATATCAACATCTTGTTGTCTATTATGCTGTGCCAAATGTCTCACCCCCATTGATGTCAATCAATTTATTTAATACGAATACGTGGATCTACAATACTTAGAATAATATCTGATAATAATGCACCTAAGATTGCTAGAATACCAGATAAAAGAACCAGCGCTGTTACAACAGAGAAGTCACGTAACATAATTGATTCGATAAACAAGTTCCCCATTCCTGGGTAACTGAAGATTCTTTCTATAAAAACTGTACCGTTAATTAGGTTTACAATTTCATAACCAAAGAACGCAGCAATTGGTAAAATTGAGTTTCTGAAAATATGGCGATTATATACACGACTTTCAGAAGCACCTTTTGCGCGAGCTGTTAAAATGAAATCTCTTTGCTTCGTATCAATTATTTCACTTCTTAAGTACTGTACCGTTCCAACCGTACCAATCAGGGCGATCGACAAGGATGGTAGTAATAAGTGGTGCAACTTACTTAGAATGTACTGAAGCGATCCAGGTTCTAGTCCAGGTGCTACTGATCCTCCTGTTGGGAACCAACCTAGCATAAAACCAAATACCCATAGAGCAACTAAACCGAAAATGAAAATTGGTGTCGCAAAACCGATATAAGTATAACCAGTAATTAATTGGTCGATTAATTTGTCATTGTAACGACCACTGATAATTCCTAGTGGTAAACCAATTGCATAAATCATAATTGTTGAAACAAGTGATAACCAAAATGTATTAACAACACGTTGCCAAATCAAATCTGATACTGGCATCTTATATTTAAATGATTGTCCAAAATCACCTTGTAAAGCACCAACAACCCAATCTTTATATTGCACGTGCCAAGGATTATTCAGCCCTAATTTTTCTCTCATTTCAGCAATTCGTTCTGGTTTGATATTTGGATCTATCAGTCCAGTTAATGCATCCCCTGGCATTAATTTCGCTAATATAAATACGATGATACTTAATAAAATGATTTGCGGTGTAGTGATCAATAATCTTCTAACTATAAATTTCCACATAGTCTGATCAACCTTTCTCTGGTAACGCTACCCGATGCGTATCGGAAACTGGTGTTAAGTTATACGCCAAGCCATTTTCATCAAAATAGTCATAGTAAGAGTTAGAGAACTCATGCTTGACTTGTTCACGGAAGTTAAGGTTTTCTTGACGTCTTTTTGGATTAATGTCTGGAATTGCTGCTACAAGACGTTTTGTATAAATGTGTTGAGGAGAATTGAAAATTTCTTCTTTAGTCCCCTCTTCCACGTAACGACCGTTGTACATAATTCCGATCCTGTCACACATATGTTTAACTACACCTAAATCGTGGGATATAAATAAATAAGTTAAATTTAATTCCTTTTGTAAATCTTGCATAAAGTTTAGAACCTGTGCCTGTACAGATACATCAAGTGCTGATACAGGCTCGTCCATGATAATCAGCTTTGGTTTTAGTGCAATTGCTCTTGCAACCCCTATACGCTGACGCTGACCACCCGAGAATTCGTGTGGATACTTTAGAATACTTTCAGGTGATAAACCTACTTTTTCTAATAGTTCTTGCACACGTTTTTTCTCTTCTTTTTTAGAAAGTTTTTCATAGTTTCGAAGAGGTTCTGCGATAATATCTAAAACGCGTTTTCTTGGATTTAGACTAGAATACGGATCTTGGAAAATCATTTGAATATCTTTACGGATATCTACTTTTTTACCTTTATTATTTAGAAGTTGTTCCTCGAAGTAGATTTTACCGTTTGTTATATTGTTCAATCCCATTACAGCTTTACCCGTTGTTGTTTTACCAGAACCTGATTCACCGACTAATCCATAAGTCTCACCAGGTTTGATTTCAAAACTAACACCGTCGACAGCTTTGATTGAATCTATTTTCCTATTAAGAATTCCACCGCGAATCGGGAAATGGATTTTCAGATCATCAACTTTGAGCAGTGTCATGGTTCTGTTCCTCCTTGCTCTCTTCTGGGAAGTAGAAATGCTTATAGCATGTGCAACGTACGTAGTGACCTGGGCTAACTTCATTTAGCTGAGGATGTTCCTCATGGGCACTTTCATCAATCCATGGAATACGTGCACTAAATCTACAACCTTGACGTGGTAAATGTTTTAGTGATGGAACAATACCGTGAATAACATGCAGCTTATCCTGCGCATCGTCAACTAGTGGGATTGAACTCAACAATGAACGGGTATAAGGGTGTTGAGGGTCTTCGAACAATGTCTCAACATCTGCAATTTCAACAATTTCACCAGCATACATAACGGCTACACGGTCAGCCATCTCTGCCACAACACCTAAGTCATGGGTAATTAGGATGACTCCAGAACCAAGATCATCTTTCAATTCACGCATCAAATCTAAAATCTGAGCTTGAATTGTAACGTCTAGTGCCGTTGTTGGCTCATCGGCAATTAATAATTCTGGCTGGTTAGCAATTGCGATTGCGATAATGACACGCTGTCTCATACCCCCAGACAGTTCGTGAGGGAATTGATTGTATACGTGTTTTGGTCTAGGTATTTCGACCTTCTCTAAAAGCTCTATAATATATTGCTTACGCTTTGATTTTGGCATATTTTTATTATGCAGAATAAGAACTTCGTCAATCTGTCTACCAACTTCCATTAATGGGTTTAAAGCCGTTAATGGGTCTTGGAAGATCATCGCAAGTTCATTTCCTCGGAATTTATTCATCTCTTTAAAAGGAAGGTTAGCAATGTTTCTACCTTTAAAATTGATTTCACCTTCTATTTTTGCACGGTTGTGAAGTCCCATGACCGAAAATGCTAAAGCACTTTTACCTGATCCAGATTCCCCAACAATAGCTAGGACTTCATTCTTATTTACGTTCAGTGATACGTCATCAACTGCTGCGTAATACTCTTCCCCGATTCTGAAGGATGTTTTCAGATTTTTTATCTCTAGCAATGGATTACTCAACTCAATCACCCTATAGTTATATTTTCTCGATGACTAATCATAAGGGTCTAAATTTCAATAATTTTTAGATAATTATAATTAGATAAAGTCTGTCCATGTTATAAAACCCGTAAGTCTATTCGAGAATCCCCATTTTTTCTCTTTTCAGATAAGTTTAACACCTTTAATTTTATGAAACTCGTCATCAAATTGCAACATCTTTTTTAAATTTTTCTAAAAATAGCAATATAAAAAATTGGAAAACACTTAAATCTTTGTAGAAAATTGTGCTTATTTTATAGCATCAAAAGGGCACTTCACGTGGGCACGGCCAAAAGTATCTCAATATAAAGATCCCCCTAGCAACTCGTAGAAGCTAGGGGGACAGATCAGTTAAACTATTATGCTGGTTGATCCACCTTTGCCGGCTCTCCAAAAATAGAACGTTCGAGAACTTCTGCTACATCTTGAGTTGTCACATCTTCCTCGACTTCCTTAGCTTTCGTACCATCTGTTAACATCGTTAAGCAGTAAGGGCACGCACTTGAAATTGTGTTAGGTGAAACCTCTAAAGCTTGTTCTGTACGAGCGACGTTAATGCGGTTACCAGTCTTCTCTTCTGACCACATCATACCGCCACCAGCACCACAACACATACCGTTTTCTTTATTACGCTCAATTTCTACGTATTGTACACCCGGTATAGATTCTAAGATCTTACGAGGTGGGTTATAGACATCGTTATAACGTCCTAAGTAACAAGAATCGTGGAACGTTATTTTTTCATTAATTGCTTGTTCAGGCTGCAAGCGCCCTTCATCAATTAATTGAGCTAATAATTCTGTATGGTGGTAAACTTCACCTTCAAAGCCGAAGTCAGGATATTCATTTTTAAAGATATTATAAGCGTGAGGATCGATTGTAACGATCTTCTTAACATCATTCTTTTCGAATTCTTTAATATTCTTCTCAGCTAGCTCTTGGAATAAGAACTCATTTCCTAAACGACGAGCTGTATCACCAGAGTTACGTTCTTTGTTACCTAAAATCGCAAATTTAACACCTGCTTTGTTCATTAAACGAGCAAATGCCATCGCAATCTTTTGACTACGGTTATCATATGAACCCATTGAAGAAACCCAGAATAAGTATTCGAACTCTTCGCCTTCTTTCTTAAGTTCCTTAACTGTTGGAATGCGAAGTGTTTCGTCTTGCTCTCTCCAGTTTTCACGGTCTTTTTTAGATAAGCCCCATGGGTTACCTTGACGCTCAATGTTCATCATTGCACGCTGAGCTTCAGGGTCCATTTTACCTTCAGTCATAACTAAGTAACGACGAAGGTCAATGATTGTATCGACGTGTTGGTTCATAACTGGACATTGATCTTCACAGTTACGACAAGTCGTACAAGCCCATAATTCTTCTTCTGTAACGACATCACCAATCAAATCTTTTTCCATGACCTGTTGTGCTAAAGAACCGTTTGGATCTGCTGCAACTTGGTTACCTTGCGTTCCTGCAAACGCATATGAAGGTACCCATGCAGATTTACCTGTCACAGCAGCACCTTTTTCAGTTAAGTGGTCACGTAGCTTCACGATAATGTCCATTGGCGATAGCATCTTACCCGAGCCTGAAGCTGGACATACATTTGTACAACGACCACATTCAACACAAGCATATAAGTCTAATAACTGTAATTGGTCTAAATCTTCAACTTTACCAACACCAAACGTTGGTTCTTCATCCGACTCTTCCATCTCATCAATATCAAAGTCAATTTTCTTAAGCTTTCCGTGCTGTTTATCTTTCGTTAGGAAAACGTTAGCCGGCCCAGCAATTAAATGAGCGTGTTTCGATTGTGGTACATACACTAAGAAACTTAGTAGTGCAATCAAGTGAATCCACCACATCACATAGAACAGCGCAGCTGATGCCGTTGTTCCCATCCTTCCAAAGACGACTGCAAACATAGAAGCAACTGGTTCTGTCCAAGTTAATTCATGGCCATGCCAAACGATGGCTGCACCATTACCCATAAGAACAGACAGCATTAACGTTCCAATAAAAATAAGAACAAGTCCTGCTTTAAAGCCACGTTTTAAACGGACAAGCTTTTCAATGTAACGACGGTAAAATGCCCATACTACCGCTACTAAAATCGTTAAGGTTACAATCTCTTGGAAGAACGTAAATCCTGGATAGAAAATTCCTAATGGAATATGAGAATCCGGTGCTAATCCCTTCCAAATAAAATCGATTGCTCCAAATTGAACTAATAAGAAACCATAAAACATCATGACGTGAATCGCGCCTGATTTTTTGTCCTTTAATAGTTTCTTCTGACCAAACACAAACGTCATAATATCTCTAACGCGTTGTTTCATCTCTTGGTCGAAATCTGCTTTCTTCCCCATTTTAATATAAGCGATACGCGTACGTACGACTTGTACAAAGAGGAAAATGCCGTAAGCGGTTACACCTAAAAAGGCTAACCAGTTGATTAATAGTAAAGTGTTCATAAAAACTTCCCCCCGCTTAATTCTCGACGTTGTCTATAAACCATCTTACCATAAAATGTTCTAATTTAACGAAAATTCTTTTTCTTATCTTTCATTATACAATGAATGAGCATTCAGTCAATGTTAAATTTAAGTAACTGAGTCGTATAAATGACCCGTTTTTCTCGCATAATACTTGAGAAGGGGGTGCTACGTGTGTGGGTTCTTGTCGTGATTATCGTTGTTATTATAATTTTTTTAGTTAAACAAAAATATGAAGTTGAACCAACGGACCATACATATCCCCACCGCCTTGCAAATATTAATTTTTATAATCATGGCGAGGAATTGTATGACCAATATTTTAAAGATATCAATGCAGCAACAAAGTATGTCTGCGTTTCTTTTTTTATTGTTAAAAGCGATCACTTTAGTGAAGCTTTTTTTAAATTGTTATCAGATGCTAGTTCAAGAGGGGTCAAAGTGTATTTATTGGTCGATCGCTTAGGATCGTTTGCTATTAGAAAAAAAGACCGTGAGGAGCTAAAACGGGTTGGTGTCCAAATTGAGTATAGTAATCGATTTAAATTATGGTCGCCACTTCGATCGATTAATCGACGTAACCACCGAAAAATCTCAATTATCGATGGACATACTGCATACATTGGAGGTTACAACATCGGGGATGAATACATTAATGTAAACTCTAGATTTTCTTTTTGGAGAGATTACCACTTACGTTTAAAAGGTGAAGTCGTTAAAGATCTATTAGATTTGTTTAAAAATGACTGGGATTCTAATACTTATGAGTACCTAAATCTTAAACCTAATATTGATACTAAAGGTGAGTACAAGTGTCAGCTTATTCCTACATCCAATGGCAACTTGCGAGAGGTTTTTTTAAATCTTATTAGGCAGGCTGAAACTCGAATTTCAATTGGTTCACCTTATTTCATTCCAAACCGTGACCTATTGGAGTTATTAGAGGAAAAACTATCACAGGGTGTTCAAGTACAAGTGATTTATCCTCATGACTCTGACCACGTTTTAGTTAAAGAAGCTTCTGCACCATTTTTATCAAGACTACACCGTGCAGGAGCTGAAGTGAAACTTTTTAAGGAAGGTTTTTACCATGCAAAGGCATTATTTATCGACGACAAGGTATGTGATATTGGCACTGCGAACTTTGATCGTCGCAGCCTCTACTTTAACCGTGAAGTTAACTTTATTGTGTTTGATGATGAACTCGTTAAAGAGTTATACCATTTTTACGAAAAAGACTTTAACTATTCTACTCCGCTGTATAAAGAGTGGTATAATTATCCGAATAGTAAAACACATGCCATTAAAATGTTTTTAGCGAGAATTTTTCATCCGTTATTATAGAAAAAGCACCGACCGAGAGTTCATCTTCTCGATTGGTGCTTTACTAGTTAACGGGCGCTTGCCCTTTTTTAGTGACTTTGCATTTCGTCTATAAATGCCCATGCTTCTTGAAGGTCTTCATCTGTATAATTCTGTTTACTTTTTACCGTTAAAACCTTCTGTTCCACTTCCTCTTTAGGAAACGTATCAAAGAACAGCATAGTCGAAACAAGTTCTAGGAATTTCGAGCTTTTTGCGTTCATTTTCTCGATTAAATCGGACATGTTTGGCGCTTGAATCATAGAGTCGTCTAAAAAGCTCGTCCCTTGATTGGTTAATGTATAGCGGTATTGATAATAACCTTTCTCTTTCTCTTTTTCTTCAACTAAAAACCCTAAGTTACATAACTCTTCAATACGAGTCGTTAACTCTTCTGAATATGGTCCATAGAAATGGAACGAATAACGTTCAGAGAAATCAAAGCCAGATTTTTTCAATATATATACCATTTTCTGTAGACGTTTACGTCCAACTACTTCATCCGCCTGTTCAAAAAAAGCCATCAGTTTAGCGTGATCTTCTAACATACGGTTTCAGCCCCTATCCCTTTAAAATTTCTAATATTCTACGTTTGATGTCACTGTCTTTGGGTAGTTGGTCGATCAAATCTTTAGCAAAATATAATTTATGATCTGTTCTCTTTTTACCAGAAATAGCTTCAACAATATCAGACTGCCTAGAGAGTTCTTTCAAATCTCCGTTAGGCATTTGAAGAAGTATAGGTAGTCGTTCTTCATCTTCACCCTGGCGATAAAAGTCGTACGGCAAATCCGAAGACGAATCAACTTCTAAATAATAAGCAGGGTCAACACCCGCTTCAATAAAGCATTCTTTTAAATCCATTAAAGCCCGATATTGATTACCTGGATTAAATTCTACATATTTAAATAAGTCTCGATCCACAAAGCGACGACATAAGTCGGCTAATATATGATCATCCTCATCTTGCCAAATATGAAAATAATAAAACGCTACATTTTCATCCAGCTTTAAATAATCGCTTAAAGACACTTCTTTTTCAAAAAAGCTTACGAAATGTGTTGGTGCTAATTTAAACAGGTAATCTGAGTGATAAAGCTCTTTTGCACGATGTAGAATCTTAGTCAAAATAACCTCAGCACTACGCGTTACAGGATGGAAATAGACTTGCCAATACATCTGATAACGGCTCATGATGTAATCTTCAACGGCATGCATCCCACTTTCCTTAATGACAGCTTGGTCTTCCATTGGGCGCATCACACGAAGAATGCGCTCCATGTCAAAGTGACCATAACTAACCCCTGTAAAGAAAGCGTCTCTTTGTAAGTAATCCATACGGTCAGCATCAATTTGGCTCGAAATTAAGCTAACCACTAATTTGTTACGATATGTCTTATTAATGACATCGGCAACATCTTGAGGAAAGTTTGGGTCAACCTTCGAAAGAATTTTATTCACTTTCGTGTCACCCAACACAATTTCACGTGTGAAATCTTCATGGTCTAAATCAAATACTTTTTCAAATGAATGTGAAAAAGGCCCATGCCCCAAATCATGTAGTAGCGCAGCACATAAGCATAATAACCGTTCATCTTCACTCCAGTTTGGTTTACCCTTGAAGTTCTCAACAATTCGGCGAACAATTTCATAGACACCTAGCGAGTGACTAAAACGACTATGTTCAGCACCATGGAATGTTAAATAGGTCGTTCCTAACTGCTTAATACGTCGCAAACGCTGGAATTCCGGAGTTCCAATCAAATCCCAAATGACGCGATCACGAACGTGTATGTAGCGATGGACTGGGTCTTTAAATACTTTTTCTTCGCTTAATTGCTCATGGCGATATGACATAGATTCCGACCTTTCTACAATATATATCATTCATTATAACGATTTTTATAATGAATTACATCCTTATCTCGAGAAATTTTTTTATTAATAGTTTTCTTGATTTTTTAAATGTAAGCTGCTCGTGTTTGAGTGACACTTCGCTTCATTTCACGTTAATGTTCCGTGTATGAGGGATGCTTTCTACTATAGTTCTCCACTACTCATCGACAATCACGGCTTCTCTATCTACATTACAATGGTCACGATCGACAGTTTTGGTCTCCCAATCAATATTTAGACACTCTCTATCGACAAAGATGACTTCCCTATCGACAGTTCGGTGCTTCCAATCGACAATTACTCACTCTCTATCGATAAAACTAATTTCCCTATCGACATTTCGGGGGTTTCTATAGACAATCGCCCAGTTCCTAATAGTTCATAAAAAAACGCCCTCCTTTATGTGAAGGGCTGAATTTACTCTAACCTTTTGCTTTAGCTTGTTTATAGTTATAAATTCCATCAAATAATATTACGAAAAAGGCGACCCAGTGTAAAATCATGCCTACTACTGGAACGATAGCTAATACTGATACGGCCATTCCTGTGATCGCACCCCATTTTGCGTATTTGTAATTGATTGATAAGATTAGAATTCCTAAATATAGCAAGAACATAAATAATAGCGGTCCCCATGCGTTAGCAAAAATAAACGCACCACCGACAAACGGGATTCCCAAAAAGAACTCGATCCCAGCTGCTACGAATTTCAATAAAGCTGTTAACATGTACATCACATCCTTTTCATCTACTGTATTCTGTTATAATATGTTGATGGAACAAAATTACTGATTGAAGGAACGATTTTATGAACCATCCAATGTTGGATATTCAACATATAAGAAAAATTAATCGAAGTAATGCGCGTGATTCTGAAATTATAGAATCATTTGCTATTGATGATACATTATGTTTAACCGCAAGTCACCTACGTGAAACCGCAATTCATTATTGGGTACATAAACCAACCGTTGTTTTAGGTATTCCCGATAGCAGGCTACCTTATTTAGAAGACGGCATTGAATTTTTGAATAGTCAAGGATATGACGTGCTTATTCGTAATTCAGGTGGACTGGCCGTTGTATTAGATGAAAATGTTTTGAATATATCGCTAATCTTCCCAGATGCCAAACGCTACGACATTCATGACGGGTATGAAGCCATGGTTAGCTTTATCAAACGGATTTTTGAAAATAAAAATCAAACTATTGAAGCTTATGAAATTGAAAGATCTTATTGCCCTGGTACATATGATTTAAGTATTGGTGGAAAAAAGTTTGCTGGTATCTCACAAAGACGTGTTAAAACTGGGTCTGCTGTTCAGATTTATTTAGATGTGGAAGGTCAAGGAGATGAACGCGCTCAATTGTTAAAAAGCTTCTACGACGTAGCGTTAAAAGGTGAAGACACGAAGTTCAAGTACCCTAATATTGATCCAAATGTCATGGCGTCACTCGGTCAATTATTTAGTCAAAAATTAACCGTGCAAGATGTCATGAATCAAGTCGAGCAAAAGTTCCATAACCAAGGCATAGAAATTGAAGAACGACCATTTTCAGACCAAGAATCTGAATGGTTTGATAATCGATTGGAATTAATGCAACAAAGGAATAGACGTATTAATAAATAAAAGAGCCTTGAACAAATTATTTATTAACCAAAAGGAGCCGATTGTTAGGCATTAATTAAACACATAACATGTTCTTTCTCAGCTTTACTCATACTGTTCCAGAACATCGTCGCTTGAGTGAAGTGATCTTTAAAACTTTCACAACGAGCTCTAACTTTTCTTCCTTCAACCTTTTCTTGGTACTTCTTCAGGTGTTGCTGGTTGAAGTGTATTATCGGCTAATGAATTTTTATGGTAACTAACTTGTCCTTTATTAATAATCATTCTATTATAACCGTCACGTTGATTGTTATGGAACGGGCAAACTGGGCGGTTAATCGGAATCTCATGGAAGTTCGGACCGCCTAGTCTAATTAATTGTGTATCTTTATATGAAAATAAGCGTCCTTGTAATAATGGATCATTTGTAAAATCAATACCAGGTACAACATGCCCTGGATGAAATGCCACTTGTTCTGTCTCAGCGAAAACGTTATCTACATTTCGGTTCAACGTCATCTTACCAATAATTTTAACTGGCACCTCTTCTTCAAGGCCAAAGTTTGATAGGATCCTCCTTTGAAATGTTATAGTTATGTACCCGAGTATTTTTAATAAAAAACAAGTTAGACATGAATTGAGACGAACGTCTTAGTTTTGTTAACAAAACGTTCATATGCGTTTTCATTAACCATTCTTAACCCTTTATGATATAGTTGAATTGGAAAATGATTTGAAGGAGTGAAACCAATGCCAGAGGCTGTAGAAACGTTTGATGGTTGGTATTGTTTACATGATTTTCGTAAGGTTGATTGGAATGCCTGGAAATTAGCTTCTCAAGAAGAGCGTGACCAAGCATTACAAGAGTTTAATGAACTAGTACAAAATTGGGAAGATATTGAGTCAAATAGAAACGGTAGTGTTGGCTTGTATCAGATTATTGGTCAAAAAGCTGATTTATTAATTATGAATTTACGTCCGACAATGGACGAGCTAACAGATTTAGAAACTGATTTTAACAAAACCAAATTAGCTGAATTCTTAGTCCCTGCTTATTCATTTGTTTCTGTCGTTGAGCTTTCTGCTTATATGGCAAAAGGGAAAGACCCTGAAACAGATCCAGAATTCCAAGCACGTCTTAAGCCTGTGCTTCCTAAGTGGGAACACATTTGCTTCTATCCAATGGACCGTAAAAAAGGTGAAGCAAACAACTGGTTCATGGAAGAAAAAGATGAGCGCGGCCGCTTAATGTATGAGCATGGTATGACAGGGCGTAAATACGCAGGTAAAGTCCGCCAAATCATTACTGGTAGCATCGGTTTTGATGATTGGGAATGGGGCGTGACATTATACGCTCACGAAATGCTTCAATTTAAGAAATTAATCTATGAAATGCGTTTTGATGAAGTTAGCGCGCGCTTCGCAGAATTCGGTGAGTTCTTCGTCGGACATCGCAAAACAAAAGAAGATTTTCAACAAATCATGTCAGTATAACTGAGTCACTTAGGTGGCTCAGTTTTTTTGTCCAAAAAACTCAACTCCTCCCCTCCTACATTTTTCTATTTTTTAGTTAAAAAGTACAAGCGGCTATATCAACATTTACCCATCTATACATATACATGAACTAGTGATGGGTATGAAAGAGGTGGTATGGTTTGGCAGTTATTGCCTACAACGAAGCACAGCTCAAGGAATTAGCCAGGTTAATGCGTGCAGAAGCTGAGGGTGATGGAAAACTCGGTATGCTACTGGTTGGAAATGTTGGCGTTAATAGAGTACTAGCTGAGTGTTTAGACTTCCCAGGCATTGATACGTTATCAGATATGATTTACCAGTCGCCAGGTGGGTTTGAAGCCGTCACGCAATCTTATTTCTACCAGAGGGCACGTCCTAAAGATATCCGTCTAGCTCGTCGTACGGTTAACGGAGAAGAGTTTGACCCTGGTGATGATTCACTATGGTTTTATCGCCCAGAAGGAGAGTGCAGGCCACGATGGTATGGACAAACGAATGTTGGTCGATATAAGTCTCATTGTTTTTACCAACCTTCACAAGCAGATTGTCCAGAAATTTTTTAACATAAATTAAAATTAGGAGGTTGATGATCATTGGATCAATCAAAAGGCAACAATAAAGGCGGAGGGAAATTACCTGATAAAAAATCGTTTAACAACCCCAATAATTTAAAAGGTAAATCAGGTCAATGGCCAGGCAAAAACCAGAAATGGTCTGGCGGTAGTGAGAAAAAAGTATCTCTTCCTGGTAAAGGTCAAAAAGGTGGTAAAGTTCAAGGGATGTTTGGAGGCGGTTCAAAAATGGGTGGTACGCAGAATAAATTCGGCCAAGGTCAATCTCAAGGGAAAATGCCTGGGATGGTTCAAGGTATGCAGCAAGGATCTATGATGCAAGGCATGCCTGGCATGGGTGGACAGCAAATGATGCCTGGCATGGGTGGTCAACAGGGGCAGATGATGCCTGGTGGCCCACAAATGATGCAGGGAGGTCAGCAACAAGGTCCTGGCCCTATGATGAATGGAGGACAACAGCAAGGCCCTATGATGCAAAATGGCGGCCAAGGTCAAGTGCAAGTCCCAATTGGTGGCGGTCCAATCGGCAGAGAACTCTCTTACATCGAGAATATTTTAAGACTAAATCGAGGTAAAACCGTCAGAGTCTATATGACGTTTGAAGGTCAAGATACTCAAGACGTCTTTACAGGTACACTAGAAGAAGCAGGTAAAGACCACATTGTCGTCGCAGACCCTGAAAGCGGCAGATGGTATTTACTACTTATGATTTATTTAGACTATGTTGTATTTGATGAAGAAATCGAGTACGAATACCCGTTTGGATAAAATATTTCTTAAATAAAGAAGCCGAATGTCGGGGTTCACCCTAACATTCGGCTCTATTATTATTTGAAGGGAAGCTTCGGCGAGATTATGCTTCATTTCGGCGAAATCATGAGCCATTTCGGCGAGATCATGCCACACTTCGGCGAGATCATGCCACACTTCGGCGAGATCATGCCACACTTCGGCGAAATCATGCCACACTTCGGCGAAATCATGCCACACTTCGGCGAAATCATGACCCTCTTCGGCGAAATCGTGACCCTCTTCGGCGAAATCACGACCTACTTCGGCGAGATCCTGCCCCACTTCGGCGAAATCACGACCCTCTTCGGCGAAATCACGTACCTTCGTTTTACATCTTCTCAGGTGCTTCTACGCCAATTAGCTTGAGCGCATCTTGGATCACAACGCGAACAGCTTTCATGAGCGCGATACGTGCTTGTGTTAGGTCAACGTTTTCAAGGTCGATGACTTTTTCTGCATTGTAAAAGCTGTGTAGGTCTGACGCTAGGTCAAACACATATTGTGGTACTCGATGTGGCATACGTTTTTCGGCTGCATCAGCGACGACCTGTGGGTAGTCTCCAAGTCGTTTCAATAACGCGACTTCTTTTTCAGCTTGTAGTAGAGACGTGTCCGCTTCAGCGTTAACATCGACACCTTTTTCTTCTGCTTGACGTAGCATACTGCAAATGCGTGCGTGAGCATACTGAACGTAATACACTGGGTTTTCGTTCGACTGTGATTTAGCTAAATCCATGTCAAAGTCTAAATGAGCGTCGTTCGAACGCATAATAAAGAAGTAACGTGTTGCGTCTAAGCCGACCTCTTCAATTAATTCCTTCATCGTCACGGCTTTACCTGTTCTCTTACTCATTTTCACTTTTTCACCGTTTTCAAACAGGTTCACCATTTGAGCAATTTTAATATCTAAAATCTCTTTAGGATACCCGAGAGCCTGAATAGCGGCATGCATACGAGCAACATATCCGTGGTGGTCGGCACCCCAAATGTTGATCAACTCATCGAATCCGCGTTCAATTTTATTTAAGTGATACGCAATATCAGGTGTTAGATACGTGTAAGAGCCATCTTGTTTAACTAACACACGGTCTTTATCATCACCGAATTCTGTTGACTTGAACCAAGTCGCACCTCCCGCTTCATACACATAACCCTTTTCACGTAGCTTCTCAACCGCTTCAGCTACTAAGTTTTCATCATATAACGACGTTTCCGAGAACCATGAATCAAACGGCACACGGTACTCCTTTAAATCTTGCTCGATGCGATCAAGTAGATGCTTTAAACCGTACTGACGGAATTCAGATAAACGCTCGTCTTCTTCTTTTTTAGTAAAAGAATCCCCATGCTGATCCACAAGATTTTTCGCTAGTTCAATAATGTCTTTACCGTGGTAGCCGTCTTCAGGCATTTTCATATCCTGTCCAAGCGCTTGATAGTAACGGGCATTAATCGAGCGCGCTAGATTATCGATTTGATTGCCTGCGTCATTAATATAATATTCACGTTCAACTTCAAAGCCGGCTTTTTCCATGACATTTGCTAACGCATCACCGAAAGCAGCTCCACGCGCGTGTCCTAGGTGGAGGGTTCCAGTTGGGTTAGCTGATACGAACTCGATCTGTACACGCTTGCCGTTACCCGCGTTTGTTTGGCCATACTCATGACCTTGGCTTAATACCGTATCCACCACTTCTGTTAAAGAAGACTGGTCGATGAAAAAGTTAATGAACCCCGGGCCTGCAATGTCCACTTGCTTGACCGACGCTTTTTCTGTATTTAAATGTTCGACCAATTCTTCTGCAATTTGGCGTGGAGCTTTTTTCGCAATACGTGCTAACTGCATTGCCATGTTCGTTGCATAATCACCGTGTGCTTTATCTTTTGGCGTTTCTAGGACCACATCTGGCATGTCCTCTTTTGACGCTAAGCCTGCCTCCATAACAGCCGACTCTATTTCTTGTTTTAATGTTTCTTCTATTTGACCTACGATACTCATCTAGGCTACCTCCTCCTGAAAGTGTAACTCGAACTTATGACGTCTAGGCTCTTGGTCATTTAAAACAACATCATAATTTAAATAAATTTTACCAGAGCGATTTCCGATGCCCTTTATAAACTGCATGTGGTGAGTTGTGGTCTCCATTCGAAACTTACCGAATGGGTGATGATAAACGCACTCAGTGCTTGATCCGATCCGAAACACTTGGTGCATTTGCAGAGTGCCTTCTCGTTTGATAGATACGCGATCGTCCTGAATGACAATCGTGGTATTGACCTCGCCTAAGTCTTCCATCTCCTCGTTATATTTAATCATGTGAACTTTCCCTCTATGAATATAAGTCCCATGTTCAGTTCTTGTGATATTTTCATTGCCGTGTTCATCATCGACAATTTCCGTATCAATCTTAATATGAACTGGGATCTGCTTACTCGACAACTCGAATCTTCCTTTCTATCTTAACCAACCATTAGCATTTAAAATCTTGTTTGTTTATACCTTAATATATTTTGCCATAAAATCTGCTTTATTGAAATAAAACAAACTGATTATATTGAACAATCGCTTTAAAACAGAGTTATACGTTTAAATCAGTTCCATTTTTTACATACTAGTAAAAGCAACTAGTTGACGGACAGGAGACATGCTCATGATTAAACGATTGTTTACTTATATAATTGTCGCCCTTGTATTTGCAGCGTCTGCGGGAGCTGTCATACTCGTCTATTCTGTTTTCCAAGGCCCACCTGAGATTAATTTAGACGAAAATACGGTTATTTACGATCAAGATGGACAGATATTATCCGTCGAACACGGGGTCCAAAACCGTTTCTGGGTTGAATTAGACGAGATGTCCCCATATATCATTGACGCCTTCTTAGCAGCTGAGGATGAACACTTCTATGACCACTACGGTTTCGACATTAAACGAATTCTTGGCGCGACTTATTATAACATTTTAGCCATGGATAAACGACAAGGCGCAAGTACCATTACGCAGCAATATGCTCGTAATGTTTTTTTAACGAACCAAAAAACTTGGAAGCGTAAAGCTCAAGAAGCATTGATTGCTTTAAGGTTAGAAATTTTTCAAGATAAGGATGAAATTTTAGAAGGCTATATTAACACAATTTATTTTGGTCATGGCCAATATGGGATTCAGGCGGCAAGTCAGTATTACTTTGACAAAGACGCTGAAGACTTAACATTAGAAGAATCTGCTTTACTTGCTGCAATTCCTAAAGGTCCATCAGTATACTCTCCACTTGTTTCATATGAAAATGCGATTGACCGTCAACAATGGATTTTAGAACGAATGCATGTAACAGGCAAAATTACTGAAACGGCTATGAAACGGGCAAAAGGAAAAGACTTAAATTTAGTAGCTGCTGCCTCAGACCAAGAGCCTGAAATCGGCAAATATTTTCAAGATTATGCGATGAAGCAGGCGTCAAAACTAATAGGAATTGATAGGCAAACACTAGATAGTCAAGGTTATCAAGTTTATACCACGATTGATCAAGAAGCACAAAAACAATTAGAACAGACTATCCAAGAAGAGCTTCCAGAAGACTCAGAGGAACTACAAATAGGCGCTGTGACCATTGATCCTCAGTCTGGAAAAATTGTCGCCATGCAAGGTGGACGAAATTTTGACGAAACACCATACAATCGAGTAACTCAAGCAGAGCGAATGACCGGGTCAACTTTCAAAACGTTTTTATATTATGCCGCTTTAGTCTATGGTTTTACTCCATCCACACTCGTTGAAAGTCGTGAGACTAGCTTTACGTTAGAAAATGATACTGTTTATTCGCCTAATAATGCTGGCGATTTCGCCAACAGACCTGTGACACTGGCTCAAGCACTTGCTGTATCAGATAACATTTATGCGATTAAGACTACTTACGAGTTAGGGCCAGAAAATGTTGTCGAGGCTGCTGAAGCCTTTGGTCTTAATGCCGAGCTTGAGTCTGTACCATCAATCGGGATTGGAACATCTTATGTATCACCATATGAGATGGCGAAAGCTTACAGCGTATTAGCTAATGAAGGTTGGTCAGTAAACCCATACGTAATAGAAAAAATCGTGGACCGAGATGGCAACATTGTTTATCAACACCAACCTGAAACACCTAAACGAATGCTAGAAGAAAACCATGCTTTTGTGTTAACCCATATGCTAACAGGCATGTTTGATAGTAGGTTTAGCGATTATATGAGCGCAACAGGCGCGAATGTCGCTCATTACTTGAAAGAACATCAATATGCAGGAAAATCTGGTAGTACTAAATATGACAGCTGGATGATTGGGTACAGTCCTGAATATACGACTGCTGTTTGGACTGGGTATGATGATCATCGTGAAATTAAGAAAGTTCAAGATTTAAGGGTCGCCAAGCAAGTTTGGGCAAAATATATGAACCAAATCCACCAAGAGCTCCCAACCTTAACGTTCAATGCACCAACGGGAGTAATTGGCTTACATGTTGATCCAATATCAGGTGATTTAGAAGGGCCAGCATGCGAAGGTGAAACCGTGTTGATGTATTATATTAAAGGCACTCAACCTAAAGAGGCTTGTGGAAGATAGTTATCTATAAAAAATAAAAGGGGCTAGCCATTCGGCCAGCCCCTTTTATTTGTCCTAATAAACATGTGCGTAAAAAACCCATGTTTAGTTATATTTTACAAACTATTTTCCTAACTTACAATGTAAAAGATTAATGTTCACAATTCATTCAAAAATTAGGCGAACGATTGTTTTAATTCATCCGTTGAATTATTCCAATAATCCTCGTTAAATTCTTTCAGGAAATCGCCTAGTAATTTCTTCGAATGATCGTCCATTTGTTCAATGACAATACGTCCTTTTAATGATTTGTCCATGCGATTAACGTGTTCAGCTAAAATTTTATAGCCTCGACGAGCTTCGCGGTCTACTTCTAAAAAGCTCGCAGCTACCCCGTAGTAATAAGGGCCTTGTTCTCCGCGTTCTACTGTTACCCACACAATCCAGTATGGTTTACCATTTGGAACTTCTTCTTTATCTGTGACGAATTTAATTCGTTTCTCAACTTCGCTTCGAGCATGCATCGCACCCATATCAACCCATACACGGTCTTCATTCGGGTCAACAATTAATGGCGACATATTTTCTAAACTAAATGCTCCTCCACCACTGTAACCCGGGTGGCCATCAATTGGATCATCTTTCATAATCGTAAACTGATTACTTTTCTTACCATTTTTATCATCAAACGACTTCATCGCGAAACCTCCCTCATTTCTCATCTAAACCTATTTTGCCATAAAGCAAGGTAATTATAAAGTAATGGCTACTTGTAGAATTAACCGAAAATAACTCCAATTCAGTCTTTTTAATAAAGTATTAAAAGGTTAATATTTTTGCCGATATTATAAATCGGTGCCATTTTAGAAAAAAGTTGGGAGTGAATATTTATGAAGCGTTTATCTACATTCATAATTATAGTGGTTTCCGTTATATTAACGGGCTGTAGTGAAGAAGAAAATCATACAGCTAAAGATACATATAGTGCTGGTCTAATCGTGACTGAAAGTGGATTAGGTGATGACTCATTTAGTGACTCAGCCTTTCAAGGTTTAGAACAAGCAAGAGATGACTTAGGCATTACCTTTGATTACAGAGAGCCGTTTGAAGGTGATTTTGAAGCTCAAATGAAAGATCTCATCAACCAAGACCACGATGTCATCATTGGGTTAAGCTTTAATGCCCAAATGGCGATGGATCAACTAGCTGAACAGTATCCAGAACAACAATTTGTTCTAATAGATGCTGTATCTGAAAAGAACAATGTCACCTCTATTACGTTTAAAGAAGATGAGGGTAGCTATTTAATCGGACTCATTGCAGGTATGAAAACAGAGTCAGATGTTGTTGGATTCATTGGTGGTGAGCAAATTCATGTCGTAGAAAAATTTGAAGAAGGATTCACTGCAGGTGTTCAAGAGGCCAATCCTGATGCTGAAGTATTAGTCGAATATGCAGGGACATTTGATGACGACCAATTAGGTGCACGACTCACTCGAGAAATGGTTGAAGACGACGCTGATTATGTCTTTCACGCAGCAGGCTTTACAGGTGTTGGGACACTAAAAGAAGCTCAAAACCTAGGAATCTATGCTTTTGGGGTTGATAGTGATCAATACTTTATTGCTGAAGATGCAGTGGTTACGTCAATGATGAAAAATGTCAACATCGCTTTATACGATATTATGGACAGTCTTGTAAATGGCAATCAATTAGATGGAAGTCATATTGAATTAGGGATTGAAGAAGAAGGTGTTGGCTTAGCTCCAATCAGATTAATTAACTTAACAGATTCCGAGCAAAGTCAGATCGATGAGGTGGTCGAACAATGAGTATCAGCAAACGATTATATACATTAACGCTTATCCCACTAATATTAAGTCTTGTATTAATATCTTATATTGTTTTTCAAATGATTAGTTTTGAAAGTTCTTCGAATGAAGATGTGGCATATTTATTAGACGTTAAGGAATTGAACAGTCAATTAATCTCAGCTGAACAGACGTTAGATACATATGGGTATAACCCTTCTGAAGCTTCTCGTCAAAAAGCCTTAACTCAAGTTGTTTCAACTAAGGAAGTCATTCAACTAGTCGAGCCTAACATTCGAACTGAAGAACATAAAAGATGGTTTGACCAAGCAAAGGATAAATTCACACGTTGGGAGCAAATCACAACCGAAGCCTTACAAGCTGAGGATTTAAATGAAGTGCAACGTCAGGCATCTAGAACATCAGGTATGTTAAATGATGTGTTCATGCTTCAAAGAGAGTCACAAGCATGGTATGACGGTAAAGTTGCCTCACAACAACAAGAAATTCAAAACCTTATTACATTTGCAATCATCGCAGGTGCGGTTTTAATTGTGTTATCTATTTTTGCAACAACTAGACTAACAACTCGAATTGCAAAACCTATAAAAGAGTTGTCAGCACAAGCTAACCAAGTAGCTGACGGTGACTTAACGACTAAAGTCGATGCTCCTGAAGTTGCTAAAGATGAGGTTGACCAGTTAAAGCAAGCGTTCAAAGTCATGATTGATAATCTTACTAGTACCCTTCATTCGGTCCAAAGAATTGGAAATAACGTTAACGAATTCAGTACTAAGCTAAACAATGAAATGGAAGGTTTATCCGAAACATCTGAGCAAGTATCTGTTTCAACAGATGAATTAGCTGATGGTAGCCAATCTATTTCTAATGATATTCAAGACGTTGCCGTGTTAATGGAAAAAATGAACGATCATTTTGAGAAGAATACTGAGACTAGTCAACAAGCATCTAACGATTCAACACAGGCACTAACATCTGTTAAGAATGGACAAACAGCTATTCAAGACCAAAGAACGGTTATGAATCAACACAATCAGTCCGTTCAAAATGTTGAGCAATCTGTACGCCAGTTCATTAAATATACTGATGAAATTGAGAAAACAATTAATCTTGTAAATGACATCTCAGAACAAACAAATCTATTAGCATTAAACGCGGCTATTGAAGCAGCCAGAGCTGGAGAACATGGTAAAGGTTTTGCAGTCGTCGCAGATGAGGTTAGAAAGCTAGCTGAACAATCTACTAGTGCAACGAATGAAATCTCTAACATGGTTAGTCAGATTAAATCTGGAGTAACCATTATTGAAGAAGAGATGCAAGAGACGGTGCAATTAACTGATCAACAGCATCAATCCCTAAATGCATCTGAAAACTCTTTTAAAGATATCCGTCAACATATAGACATGATTTATCAACGTCTTACGGCATTAGCTAAAGACATGAGCGCATCAAAAGAACAAAGCGCACAAGTGACTTCTTCTATTCAAAATATAAGTGCCATTACAGAAGAGACAGCTGCAGGAACAGAAGAAATTTCAGCTTCTGCTGAAGAACAGCGACATGCGTTTGAAAAGTTAAAAGAAGAAGCCAATTACCTTGAACGTATGGTAAGTGAATTAAATCAACAATTAGCTCACTTTAAATTGAATGATTAAATAAATTAGTAATTAATAAGACGAATATTAGGATTCAATTTAGACCTAACATTCGTCTTCTTTTTTAGCTTCGTCAAAATGTTCAGCGCCCCTTATTGACATTCAGTACTTCCCTATCGGCATTCCGTGCTTCTCTATCGTCATTCAACGCTCCTCTATCGGCATTCCGCGCTCCCCTATCGACATTCAACGCTTCCCTATCGACATTCCGCGCTTCCCTATCGACATTCCGCGCTCCCCTATCGACATTCAACGCTTCCCTATCGACATTCCGCGCTTCCCTATCGTCATTCAACGCTCCCCTATCGACATTCAGCGATCCCCTATCGACATTCAGCGATCCCCTATCGACATTCAACGCTTCCCTATCGACATTCCGCGCTTCCCTATCGACATTCCGCGCTTCCCTATCGACATTCCGCGCTTCCCTATCGACATTCCGCGCTCCCCTATCGGCATTCCAGGCTCCCCTATCGACATTCAGCGCTTCCCTATCGTCATTCAACGCTCTCCTATCGACATTCAGCGCTTCCCTATCGACATTCAGCGCTTCCCTATCGACATTCCGCGCTTCCCTATCAACATTCCGCGCTTCCCTATCGACATTCCGCGCTCCCCTATCGACATTCCGCGCTCCCCTATCGGCATTCCAGGCTCCTCTATCGACAATCCGCGCTCCCCTATCGGCATTCCAGGCTCCTCTATCGACAATCCGCGCTTCCCTATCGTCATTCAACGCTCCCCTATCGACATTCCAGGCTCCCCTATCGACAATCCGCGCTCCCCTATCGGCATTCCAGGCTCCTCTATCGACAATCCGCGCTTCCCTATCGTCATTCAACGCTTCTCTATCGACATTCAACGCTTTTTATACCATTAAAAAAGAGGCTGATACTCAGCCCCTTTTAATCTACTACTTTCATGATACTTAATCCTAAAAGCACCCAACCTACTAAAAATGCGACACCGCCAATTGGTGTAATCATCGCAAAGGTTTTAATGCCACTTAACGAATAGATATAAAGACTACCTGAGAAGAGGATGATTCCAATTAAGAATGTCCACCCTGCTGACACTAACATGGAGTGATCAAAGCGAAGCAGCATCATGCCCACGATAAAGATTGCTAGGGTGTGGAACATTTGATATTGAACAGCCTTCTCCCAAGTACTTAACATTTTTTCACTTAATTTACCTTCAAGTCCATGTGCACCAAATGCACCTAATGTTACTGCGAGGAATCCGTTTATAACGCCAATGAGTAATAGTACTTTCATGTTTTATCCCCTTTTTGCTAGAAATCGAAAATTGACTCACCGTTCGCATCATCGTCATCCAAAAAGCGATTGTTGTTTGATGGCTTAGATTTTTGAATTCCCATCATTTTTGCCTCAGCATCTGTCATTTTAACTGACTGATCTGCTGTCATGACTTTAGCTGGTTCTGGTTTCTCACTAATATCTTCGTAAGAATTGATCACAACATCAGCAAGCGATTTAACAGCATGCATTTTGGCAATGACTTGTTCGTGAGATGTCTGATCATCAAGTTGATCGAGTTCTTTTTTTAGTTGTCGGATAATCGCATGATATGACACGGTCATCTTCTTTTTCCTCCTAGATTAATCTCAACAATAGTATAACACGGACTCTGACATTACGCAGTTAATCCAGATAGGTTCGCGATTACGATTATGATCATAATAAAAGGTACCGCAAACTTTATAATGAAATACCAAATATTAAACATGGCTGGGTTCTCAATTTCACTATTTTTCCTAGCTTGCTCTCGGTCTAAATACCAACCTACAAAGAATGCCATTAATAACGCACCAAACGGTAGAACAAAGTTAGCTGTCACAAAGTCAATCATATCTAAGATGTTCTTGTCACCGACTGTCACACCGCTCCAAATACCAAAACCTAACGAAGAAGCAATCCCTAGTACAAAGATGATTGTGGAACTTAGATACGTAGCCGCCTTACGAGTCATACCTATCGTACGCTTAAAGAATGCAACCGGCAGCTCCAATAGTGAAATCGCTGACGATAATGCAGCCATCGATAATAAGACGAAGAAGATAATTCCAACTAAGTTACCAAATGGCATGCTAGCAAAAATGCTTGGCAAAGTAATGAACACTAATGGTGGACCTTGACTTACTTCAAGTCCAAAGCTAAATACTGCAGGGAATATCATAATACCTGCAATAACCGCAAATACTGTATCCATGACACCTACGCCAATCGCAGCGCCTGGCAAACGATCTTTAGTTTTAAGATAACTCGCATAGGTTAACATACCTGACACACCAATACTAAGCGAGAAGAAAGCTTGACCTAATGCTGTTAAATATAAAGTTGGATTGGACAACTGTGACCAATCTGGACTGAATAAAAACTGTAGTCCTTCCAATGCACCATCTAATGTTAAAACGTATCCAGCTAAGAAAATCATGAGTACAGCTAAAACTGGCATCAGAAAAGCATTAGCTTTCTCAATACCACCTTTAATACCACGAATAACAATAAATAAAGTTAACCCCATGAATAAGGCTTGCCACAATAATGGAAGTAATGGATTCGCAATCCACTCTCCAAATACCTCACCGAACCCACCGTCAGGTTCTGTCCAATAAGCACCTGTTAAATATTTATATAAATAAAATAAAGACCATCCTGCAACAACACTGTAGAAACTAAGGATTAAGATCCCACCGATGACACCCATAAATCCTGTCCAGTGCCATTTCGTATTCGGTGCTAAATTTTTAAAGGAACCGACAGCGTCTTTCTGTCCTGCCTTTCCTATACTGAATTCATTTAATAATAGCGGAATACCGATTAAGAAAACGAACGCTAGATACACAATTAAAAAGGTTGCGCCACCAAGCTCTCCTGTAATATAAGGGAAACGCCAAATGTTACCTAACCCCACAGCTGAGCCCATGGCTGCTAACATAAACCCTAGCCTAGTTTTCCATTGATCCTGATTCTGATTCAACTGATCCACCTACCTTAATTCTAATCTTTATTACTATAGCACATGTTAACGCTATCAACAAAGTAAAATTTTAACACATTAACGCATAACTCTAAAAAAATATATTGTGTTTATTATAATCTTAAGTCTATGAGATTGTATTTCGTAATCTTATAGGTGTGTTTCGCCATTCTATGGGTGTATTCTTACATCCAAATTATTTTCGATACAAAAAAGACCTGCTTCTTTAAGCAGGATTCTCCAGCCAATGAGATAAAAAGCACCGCTACAATTAATAGCAGTGCCCTGAAAGCTTACTTCTTAATACGGTTTTCATTTTTATGTTTTTCCCATACCCAATTGACAAAATCTTTTTCTTTGTCACATAATCCGCGACCAAGTTTAGATTCAAACTTGTCTACAAACCCATTATACTTCAGCATACTTGCTCCTCCCCATACGTAGCAAAAAATAATCCCCAATAATACAATATGCTTTACAAAATGACATATGTATACCCTGCTGAAGAATTACACCCAAATTAATTATATACGCAAAAAGTTGATTTGTGAAGGTATTTTTTAGAAAATTTTAAATTTTCTCAGGTGATTTTTTCACCGTTTATCGATGTTATACTCCAAAAATCGTTTCCTTTGCTCATCAGCAATCATTAATACTTCGGCTGCACGCTTATATTTTTTTAGTCGGTACAATGTATGTCCAAGTAATTGATAATAATATCTTAAATCAAATGCTTGACCTGTCGCTTTAAAAAATGGAATTGCCTGATCGTTAAGGAAATGTACCAATTCTTCACGCTTGTTTTCTATGACTAACTTAAGAGATTTAAACTTAATTGAATAGTAGTTAAGTTGATGCTCCTGCGCGATGGCTTGTCCCTCTTGTATTAGTTCCAACGCTTTATCCTCTAAGTCTTTTATGTAGTAAGTATGTGCCAGTAAATATCTAGAGTGCATCAACTCAGTCTCATTAACATCCGTTGATAAATTCTTATCAAGTAATTGAATCGCTTCTTCAAAATCATTGGTCATTGCATGTATTAAACCTAAATGGAAGTAGATTTTCACTCTTAAACTAGGTTCAAATTTATGATCAATCAATGAATCAAGGCGTTCCAAATGCTCCTTCGCCTGCTGATATTCGCTAACAAATGTATAATTCGAACTCAAAATAATCTCACACTCTATAATTCTTGAATAGTACAGTTTCTCTTGAAGAATCCGCAAAGCTTTTCTAGCATATTGGTTTGAAGTAAGAACATTTTCTAAATGACTTTCTGCTGTTGCTAATAAAATATAAAGTTCTGGATCTTCTTGGTCAGGTAAAAGGTTCTTTGCTTTTAATAAATGATTTTTAGCATCAATAAATAAACATTTATTGATTAAATAATCACCTAAAAACTTATGAAAGCTATATGGCGCTGCTTCTTCAAAAATCTCATCGTACTCCATAATTGTTTCATAGAGCTCATCAGCATCTTTTAACTGCTTCATTAAAAGCAAATACCCGAAACGTGCCAATAAACATAAGAACTCTAAATCATAATGTAGATCTTCATGGCGCTTCTTAATTAATATTGCCTCTAACTCTCTTGCTTTTGGAATATCATATTCATGAATGGCTGTAATTAACTGTTCAGCCATTTGTTTATGCTCTTGGTCAATAGGATTAGTAAACTTTTGTTCTGGAATCCCTAACCTTTGAGCAATTGAAATTAAAATTTCTTCGCTTGCTTGAATTTGTCCATTTTCTATTTTGCTTAGTTGAGTGACAGAACAAATGTCTTCGGCTAACAGTTCTTGGGTAATTTTATACTTGTTACGATGCCACTTAATCAATTTTCCTACCAATTTCATATTCCTTTACCAGCTTTCTATGTACTTGCTAATAAGCAGGCCTTTACTACTTATTTGTAAAAAAGGGTGAGAATTAATCCCACCCTATCACATTAAACTATAGCCCAATCACCATTTTCAATAATCGGTTCTTTTTTACCATCTTTCGTAACGCCATATACTGTTAAGTCTGCTGAACCAATCATGAAATCCTCATGAACAAGACTAGTGTTAATCCCTTTTTCTTTCAGCTCATCTTGAGACATTTTTTCTCCACCCTTAACATTCGTAGGGTAAGCTTCACCTAGTGCCATATGACAAGATGCATTCTCATCATATAAAGTGTTATAAAAGATTAACTCAGATTGAGATATTGGTGACGAATGTGGCACTAATGCAATCTCACCAATGTGTGTTGCCCCTTCATCTGTCTCTAATAAATGCTTTAACGTTTCTTCGCCTTGTTCAGCCTTATAGTCGACTACTTTACCGTTCTCAAACGTTAACGTAAATCCATCAATTAAGTTTCCGTTATAGTTAAGTGGTTTTGTGTTTGTGACAGTACCATTAATACCTTCGCGGTGAGGTGCTGTATAAACTTCCTCAGTTGGCATGTTCGGGTTAAATTCCGCTCCATTCTCAGCCACAGCGCCGCCACCAGCCCAAATATGGTTCTCTGGCAGTTTCACCGTCATGTTGGTCCCTTCTGATTGGTATTCTAACGCCTCATATTGTTTATCATTCAAATAGTCACGAATGGAGTACAATGTTTTATTGTGTTCCTTCCATGCTTCTATCGGGTCTTCTTGATCCACTCTAACAATAGAGAAGATTTGTTCCCAAAGTGACGTTACGGCATCATCAACGTCTCGATTTGGGAAGATCTTTTTAGCCCACTTGTCTGTCGGAACGGATACGATGGACCATTGTACACGATCATTCATAATGTACTTTTTATATTCGTTTAACGCCTGCCCTTTAGCTTTAGCTGCTTTCGCAACACGTTCAGCGTCAATTCCTTCTAATAAATCAGGGTTTGGCGCATAAATTGTTAAAATCGCTCCACCTTTTTTCACGTGGCTTAATTGTTTCTCGACAAACCACTCTGGAACGTCCTCTAATATATGTAAAGGTTCACGTTCGTAACTTTTTCTTGTTAGAACTTCGTCTGACCAGTTCACATGTACGCCCTCTGCTCCAGCGTCATACGCTGCCTCGACGACGTAGTGTACATACTCACGAGCCTCAATTGGTGCATTGATTGCTAATGATTGTCCTTTTTGAATGTTAACGCCTTTTTCTACTGCTAATTTTGCATACTTGGTTAATTGTTCTTTTGATGGAACCATAAATACACTCCTCGATCGTTTATCTTTTCTTCTATTATTTCATATTTCCAAATTTAAAAAAAGTTTTTTATGAATTTTAAAGATATTAAAACAAATCTCGCTTATATGGGTTCTATTTCAAATGTGGTAGTGTAAAACCTTTCGACGCAACCTTTCAAATGATTTAATACCATATCACTCATATCGCCTCTCTTTTTCTAGTGTTTTCGTCGACTTTAGGATAATAAGAGATGGCGAATGAGTGTATTTTTTTATGTGATGTTCAACCCCACCTTTTTATACAGATGAGAATGTGACGAGCGATAGGCGACGCCAGTGGGAACAGCACGAGCTGAAGATCCACTGGGGAAAGCGTATTTCTTTCCCCAGTTAGCTGAAGCCGTGCCCACGGCAAGCGTCCGCCGATAGCGAGTCACAAACCAACGGTTCAATCATCAATCTCTCAACATAATTGTTGTGACATTGGACACCACCACAATTAGTATAGAGCCCTTATTATATGAGTTTTTCACTACTTTAAAAAAATAGAGGTGGCCTTATTCGGCCACCTCTATTATGATACTTCAGATAAGTCAATTTCATTCGCTTTTGGATCATTGTATCGTTCTTTGTTTAATGTTCCTAATATTCTTGACGTAATTGTCCCTGATGTCATCGCACCGTTAACGTTAAGCGCTGTACGCCCCATATCAATTAATGGTTCAATAGAGATAAGAAGACCCGCAAGATAAACTGGTAAATCCATTGCAGATAAAACAATTAATGCTGCGAATGTTGCTCCACCACCAACGCCTGCTACACCGAATGAGCTGATTCCAATAATGATCACTAGCATGAGTAAGAACGTTGGCTCCAATGGATTGATACCAACAGTTGGCGCAATCATCACCGCTAACATCGCAGGGTAAATACCGGCACAGCCATTCTGACCGATTGTAGCACCAAATGACGCTGACATATCTGCCACTCCATCTGGAACACCGAGATTATTTTTCTGTGTTTGAATATTAAGCGGAATGGTCCCAGCACTTGAACGAGACGTAAATGCAAATCCAAGTACAGGTAAAACTTTCTTCAAGTATGTGATTGGATTCAATCCTGCAAAACTAATCATTAATAAATGAATTACAAACATAATGAGTAATGCAACATAAGATGCGAGTACGAACTTCGACAGCTCAATGATGCCACCAACATCTGTACGAGCAACGGTGTTAGCCATTAACCCTAAGATACCGTACGGAGTTAGACGCAAGATGAGCGTTACAATACGCATGACGACACTGTATACAGCATCAATCATCTTTGTAAAAAACTCAGCATGCTCAGGTCTTTTCCGTCTTAAGCCTAAGACAGCTACACCTATGAATGCAGAGAAGATTACTACCGCAATCGTTGAAGTTGCTCGGTCCCCAGTCATGTCTTGGAACGGATTTCTAGGGATAAATTCTAGAATACGCTGAGGTGTGGTCATACTCTCCACATCACCTAGACGCTCTTCTAAGTAAGCACCACGGTCTTGTTCTGACTGACCCGCTTCAATTTGTTCAGCATTTAAGTCAAATGCTACTGATGTTCCAACACCAACGACTGCAGCAATCATCGCTGTTCCGACTAAAATCCCTATAATCCAACCAGACATTTTACCTAACTGAGATGTTTTCTCTAAATTCGTAATGGCTTTGATGATGGAAACCATAACTAGTGGAATAACAATCATCATAAGAAGTCTAATATAACCAGAACCTACTAACGAATACCAATCCGTTGTGGTGGATACAACATTGCTGTCACTTCCATAAGCCACTTGTAGGAAAATCCCTAACAAAATCCCAAATCCTAAGCCAGTAAAGACTCTTTTACTAAACGATACATGCTTCTTCTGCATCTGATATAACACAATGATTAATGCGAACATGATCGCCATATTTATCATGATTAACATATTATCTCCCCCTTGATGTTAATATATTATATAATTCCTATAAGTTTACTCAATATTATACTTTAATTGGAAAAAATACTTTAGTCAAGGCATAGAGTTAATAAAACACAAAAAATGCCCACCTTATAGGGAAGTCAACCGGCTTATCTCCTATATAGTAAAGGCATTTTTTAATAGTTGTTTATTTAATTAACAGTCTACCCAATTTTGAATACGTGCAGATACTCCCTGAATAAAGCCATCATCTAAAGCCTCTTGGTAAATAGCTTCAAATGTTCGTTGGCGATCTTGAATTTGTTTCAAGTAATCAGTCGCCTGTTTCGTTTGCATTTTGTAGTTACTTTTCAAATTTAAAATATCCTCTAAACGCTCATCATCTGGAGATCCATCCACAAACAATTCATAAACATCAAAAATTTCATCACCAGACCGTTGTGGCTCATGCTCATGAGGTGCCGTTGCATCAAATATCGCAATTCCCAATTCACGGAAAATGACCATATCCAAACTATGTGGGTCAAAACCACAGTGATAAATCTCAACATCAATTCCACGATTGACGGATTCAGTCACCAACTTCTTTAACATCGTTGACTTGCCCGTTCCTGATCGCCCTTTTATAAAAATCCTTCGGTCAATATCAGACGTTAAATCTAACACAAAATCAGTCGGCCCCTGAGGTGTTGCAGCCCCAAGATAACGATGTACGACTGCAGACGACTTGTTTAAGCTGGTAGAATTAAATACAGACTTTTTCAACCGCTCAGTCTCATCATTTGCTTTATCGATGTTTAAGTATTTAATATAAATTTTCTCAACTTCTTCATGGTAATCATGAGCTGTTTTAAAATGTTCAACAGCTTTTTGGTAGTAACCTTGCATTTCTTTCCTCGCTTGAATTAGCTGACCTTGATTTCGTTTTAAAATATCGTAATCATAGCCTTCACCAATATAAATAACATTTTCTAATAACTTAGGAAGTGATAGCTTTTTAATATTTGCCTTCGATCGGTCAATGACTGCTAACCGTCTTTCTGGAAGGACTACTGCTTCAAGTTGATCTGGCTCAATATGATTGTAGACACAGCCAATTTCTCCTTGTTTTTCACATTCATCAGCTAGTTGCTCTAAGGCTGGGTGTAGAATGGATGTGAAACCACCTTCAATATACAACACATGACCTAGCGTGCTAATTAATTCATCATAGAATCGATAATATCCTTTTGCGGTCGTACCACCTAGAAAATAATTTCTCCTCATATATGGCCCCCCGTAGCTTCATTCGTTGTAATAGTATATGAGAGCCAGACATTAAAAAGAACTAACCATCATAGGTTAGCTCTTTTGAAATTATTTACTGTTGTTGTAATGGATCAACTTCATCTTCATCTACTTCTTGTTCATTAGATGAGAACCAGCCGATTAGTGCAATTGCCACTAGAATGGCATAGAAGATGATTTTCCACATTGTTGAATGGGCAAAGTCATACGGAATCCAGCCAATATCTTCATGTGACAACGTGATGACCATTAATTTTACACCGACCCAACCGACAATGAGGAAGGCTGCTGTTTCTAAGCCTGGGCGCTTTTTAAGTAATTTAACAAAATAGGTTGCAGCAAAACGCATGATGACAACCCCGATTAAACCACCAGTTAATACGACGAGGAACTTACCACCATCCATGCCACCGATTTGTGGTAATGGTGTTGCTGGTAATGCCATGGCAAGTGCTACTGCTGCTAAGATTGAGTCAACAGCAAAAGCAATGTCAGCAAACTCAACCTTGACTACTGTCATCCAGAAGCCAGAACCTTTTGCATCTTTCCTTGCATTTGCTTCTTCTGGTGTAACGGATTTCCGTTTTTTAAGCCGCTTTTTAACAAGGTGATTAATCGCAATGTAAAGTAAATATATTGAGCCTAATGCTTGAACCTGCCACACATCTACCAAGAATGAAATGATAAATAGTGACCCTATACGAAGTATAAAAGCCCCGGCTAAACCATAGAATAAAGCTTTTTTACGTTCTTTTTCCGGTAAATGCTTAACCATTATGGCTAACACTAATGCGTTGTCGGCTGCTAAGACCCCTTCTAATGCAATTAATACGAGTAGTACCCATCCATATTCTAGTAATAGACCTGCATCCATTTCACGATCGCTCCCTTACCTTAGTAGTTTGATTACAAACATAGGCTTTTTATACAATGAATTTCACTTTTACTTGGCCACAACGAAAAAAGCCTTTACCGCAAGCATTGCGATAAAGGCTTAATTGAATATAAAAACCTTTACGCAAAAATTCCTTGCTTGCGTAAAGGTCTCGCTTACAACATCATCACGTTGCCATTATAGCCGGAGGCCTCCCTCGTCATGACGACTATAATGTCTCAAGCTACTCCCCTTTGGAGTATATGTTTGTATTTTATATTATAGCTATTGCTTGTTATAAAGTCAATTATATCTAATACCTAAATAAAAAGGTTCTAAGTCAAATGTTGGGGTGAGCATACGCTCACTCCTAATTTAATTGATACGAACCTTTAAATTCTTATATTGATGATGCAATAACACCTTTAATCTAAAACGATCAAACCGTTTAAAGC